>CAYFJM010000001.1:0-21517 GCA_964343415.1 uncultured Vicinamibacteraceae bacterium
CGCTTGGGCATCGAACCGTCGTAGGCTGCGTAGTTCAGAATGATTTGTTGAGTCACGACGTACCCCCCGATGCGGGAAAGCTTGCATCTAAAAATAAAGGAGGGGTTCGTGAACTTATCGAACTGCTCGATGACGAGGCATACCTTCCACAGAGCATTTTGGATCTTGCTGCTTGGGTGGGAGAGTACTTTGCGTGCGGTGTTGGTGAAGTGATTGCTGCGGCAATGCCACCATTTGCGATGACTGCACGGAGATCGAGAAATACGTCAGCCTTCAAATTTATGAAGGTCGCCGAACTTTCTGATCTCGGTCGAGATGTGTGTTTTGGTGAATTACCAGAAGGACTCGGACCGCGGCAGCGGCTTGCACTCAGTCGGTTGCAACAGGCGTCGGATGAGATTCCATTGTCGACGCTTAGAAGTGAAGGGGTCGGTATCGACTCTATCAACCGACTTCGAGAAAGAGGCTTCGTGCGGGTACGCTCCGTAAAGGTCGAACGAGATCCATTTGGGCGAGAGTCTGTCATGCCGTCTGCGCGAATCGTTTCAGAGAACAATCGAGTGTTAACTGCTCAGCAACGCGAGGCGGTAGAACGGTTGATGTTGTTTAGTGCCAAGAATGCATTTCAGGTGGCACTGTTGCATGGTGTAACAGGGAGTGGGAAAACGGAAGTTTATCTAAGACTAGTTCGGTCTATGGCGTCGGCCGGTCGTAGTGCGTTGATGCTTGTACCAGAGATTGCACTGACGCCGGCGATGGTGGCGACGTTTTATGAGGTGTTCGGTCGCCGGGTGGCCGTACAGCACAGCGGATTATCGGATGGGGAACGTCACGATCAATGGCATCGGATTCGTCGAGGGGAAGTGCACATTGTGGTCGGTACCAGATCAGCAGTGTTTGCCCCACTGGAGAACTTGGGACTGATTATTGTGGATGAGGAGCATGACGGCTCCTACAAACAGGAGGAACTCCCTCGATATCATGCGCGGAGCGTGGCGATAGTACGGGCCCAACAGGCCGGCGCACTGGTGGTTTTGGGATCGGCGACGCCGTCTTTGGAGAGTTACGAGAATACCCGGACGGGACGTTATCAGCTTGTTGTGATGAACGAGCGCGTTCATCAGCGTTCTCTTCCTGACGTTACGGTTGTTGACATGCGCCAAGAAACAGCTGTGATGGGTACAGAGGTTGTCGTAAGTCGAGCATTGCGCTCGGCGTTAGAGTCTACCGCTGAACACGGTAACCAGGCTTTGGTGTTGCTTAATCGGCGAGGATACGCCACGGCGATGTTATGCCGGCAGTGCGGACAAGCGTTGGAATGTCCAAATTGCAGTGTCACGCTGACACTGCATCGCTCTACGAATCGTGCTCGCTGCCACTATTGCGATTATTCAACAGCTCGTCCAGAGACCTGTTCGTATTGCGCCGGGCCTTACTTGGAGTCGCTGGGTTTTGGGACGGAAAGAGTGGAGAGCGAGATAGCAGAAATATTGCCTGGCGTATCAGTTGAGAGGCTAGACCGGGATGCTGTGCGTCGTCGTGGGTCCGGCGCTTCGCTATTGGCACGGTTTCGCGAAGGAAAAATTCAAGTACTGGTTGGAACCCAAATGATTGCGAAGGGACATGATTTTCCGAAGGTCACACTTGTTGGTGTTGTTTCGGCCGATATGGGGCTAACCGTCGCTGATTTTCGAGCCGGTGAACGGACATTTCAACTTCTCACACAGGTTGCTGGCCGAGCAGGTCGGGGAGACCTCCGAGGACAGGCAATTATTCAGTCTTATTATCCAGACCATTACAGCATCGGTTTTGCCTGTCAGCAGGCGTACGAGCCATTTTTTGAAGAAGAGCTACGTTTTCGGAAAGCACTACGGTATCCCCCCACGTTGTCGATCATAAATATCATTATTCGAGGACGTTCGTTCAATCAGGCAATGAGTGATGCGAAGCACTTAGCTCGGCCTCTTCGTTCGCTTGGAAAATTCTTTGAGGTCTTAGGGCCAGCAGTGGCACCGATTTCCAAGATCCGTGGGCAGCACCGTGTGCAGTTGTTTTTGAAAGGAGTCAATCGCCGGGTAATGAGGGAGGCAGTTCAGTCGGCGCTGGCGGAACAGCCGACGCTGCGGAAAAAAGTCACGGTCGATGTTGATCCTGTCAGCATGTTGTGACCGCTCTCGTTACGGGATATCAGTTAATCCCCCGATATCAACTGGTGTCGGCGTGAAACAAAGTGCGAAGATAATGGCTGCAACCACTGCAATCCAGCGCCGAGTACGGTCCAACGGTACATGCTCATCAAGGGTGGGCGGATGTCTCAAGCCACCGCTCACGACTATCATTATGACGAGAAAAGAGGTGAGAACAAACCAGCTTGGAGTGACAAAGCCAAGGCCAAGTAAAGCCACTAGACTGACGACGGTTACGACGGTGGATCTTCGACCGAATGCGGCGTATGAAATATGGCCTCCATCGAGTTGGGCGATTGGAAATAAGTTGAGCGCGGTCGCTATTAGTCCGAACCATGCTGCAAATCCCATGGGGTGGAGGTTGATCGAATAGCCTTCCGGTGTAGTGCCCCAGACCAACCAAGCTGCTGCTTGAAACAGCAGTGGTTCACCAAGAGTGATGAAACCTGTGTCGCCGCTAGGTAGTTCTGTAATTCTGGATAGCCAGAGACCAAGAAAGAGTGAGGGGACGGCGACTACAAATCCAGCGATTGGTCCAGCCACACCGACATCGAAGAGTATTGCCTTAGTTGGGATACGCCTCCGAATCCTGATTACCGCACCGAATGTTCCTGTCAAGATAGGAGCGGGCAGGAAAAATGGTGGTGATGCGTCGATCTTGTAATACTGACAGGCGTAATAGTGTCCTAGTTCGTGCGTGCCGAGGATGGCTAATATCGTCCAGCTATACCAAGCACCGTGGATCCAAGCTACCTCTGGTAAGTTGGACGATGAAAAATTTGCTAAGAATCCCGCATAGTGCATACGACCCCAAAACATGGTTGTTAGGACGGTCGCGAGAAAAAGTGCGAGGTGGAGCCACGTGCGTTCCCGACGTTGCTGTGTTTGAGGTATTGATGCCTGGTTGTCGATCTGATCAGAGTTCGCAATGGGGTTTATTGCTAACGTCGTCGGCGAAGGCGAAACGAGAGAATTATTAGTTTCTTGTGGCAAGACGACTACTGTTGGTTTGGTTAGCCGTCGATATTCTGGAGGTCTTTACCAGGTTTAAATCGAATGGTTCGACCAGGCGGGATTCGTACTTCCTTGCCTGTTCGTGGGTTGCGACCGATACCCCGTTTACGGGGCTTTACTTGAAACACACCAAATCCACGGAGCTCAATGCGTTCACCGCGTTGCATCGACATTCGCATGGCATCAAATACCGCATCAACAGCAACTTCGGATTTCACTTTTGTGATGTCCGCGGCCTTCGACACTTCATTGACAATGTCGACTTTAATCATGAGTATACGGCTCCTCGGTATGTATAAACATCATAGATACTGTAATTTACGGCTGTCAAGGGAGCGGTACACTAGACTGTGAAATGGTAATGATGGAAGCTCGTCACACTCAAGGGAACCGTGTCGTCTTGATCGGTCGTCCTAACGTCGGAAAGTCGACCCTATTTAATCGGGTCTCAGGTGCCCGTTCGGCGATCGTGACTCCTGTGGCAGGTACTACACGAGATACCCTTCGACGGCCTGTTGAATGGCTTGGTAGCGAATTTGAGCTAGTTGATACGGGGGGGCTGTTTGGCGCGAGTAGTGACCCCTTGCAAGAAGAAGTGGCCAAACATGGTTTGAGAGAAATTGAGTCAGCAGCAGTACTCGTCATATTGGTTGATGGGCAGGATGGGTTAGTGCCAGCTGACGAGGAAGTGGTGGCCCATGCGCGCCGGTCTGGGGTGCCATTAGTGTTAGCCGTGAATAAGGTTGATAATCCGAAACTAAAGGATCGGTCGACCGAATTCTTGCGGCTTGCTATTTCTCCGATAGTCACCGTTGCCGCTGAACATGGTTTGGGTGTTGGTGACCTTTTGGATGAGGTCGTAGCGAAACTGCCAGGTCGTCGACGTCTACAAAGAAAAACTCGGTCGAAGCTAAGTAATGAGTTGGCGAAGTCTTCCGGGGATAGTACGGAGATCCACTTGGCGATTGTTGGGCGGCCCAATGTTGGGAAGTCATCTCTTGTGAATCGATTAGTGCGAGAAAAGCGTGTCCTGGTGAGCGAACTTGCGGGGACTACCCGGGATGCCATCGACACGGTTATCGGATGGCACGGTCAACGAATCAGATTGGTCGATACTGCCGGGATTCGTAAGCCAGGAAAAGTTGCTGAGGCAGGACAAGTCGAATCGGTGAGTACGTTACTTGCTCGCCGTGCACTGAAATGCGCAGACGTTGCTGTCGTGCTTATTGATGCAACTGCCGGGGTGACGAAGCAGGATGCCGCTATCGCTGGTGAGGCGGAGCGAGCGGGCTGTGGAATCATAATCGCGGTAAATAAATGGGACCTCGTAAAAAAGGAGGGTCCCGATTATGTCAAGACGTTCGATGCGGATCTTCGAGACAATTTGAAATTTGCGGATTTTGCACCGATTCTTCATATTTCCGCACTCACAGGGGAACGTACGCAGCAGGTCTTTACTAGAAGCGTGAAAGTCATTGAAGCGCGTTCGAGACATGTGTCAACGGCTGAACTCAACCGGATGGTCATGAAGGCAACAGCGCGACATCAACCGCATAGTCGTGGGCGAAAAGAGGTAAAGATCTTGTATGCGACGCAAGTATCATCTCGGCCCCCGACATTTGTGTTCTTTACCAATATAGAAACACGGTTTCATTTTTCGTACCAGCGATTTCTTCGAAATCAGTTACGGAGAGCATTTGGTTTTGAAGGATCTCCGATTTGGCTAAAAGCTCGTGCCCGCCGAATTCAGCCGAGGCGCGGTCGTCGTTCATGACGTTTCGCGGAACAAGGAATTGACTGACTGATATACTCGCGCGAGCCTGAATGGTTATACGGTCCAGACACTAATGGCGATTGAGATTCCAGAGCGGTCGGTCTTTAAAGCGAGCGAGGTGTGTTCAATTGCCGAAGTCCAGCCGTATGTACTTAAGTCGTGGGAGGCAGAGTTTCCGTCGCTTGGAAAGTCGAAAGGTGATGCGCGCGTGTATCGGCGTGCTGATGTCGAGACGGTCCTTGAGATCAAACGTCTATTATACGAGGAGGGCCTCACGCTTGGCGCAGCACGTCGAAAACTGGATGTCAGTGTTGAAGTCGACGACAGCGTCGACGCTGTCAATGAATCTCTTGGGGTTGAAGCGCGGGAGCGGATAGCTCTAGCGAAGAAGGGGCTCCGAGCGATCCTTGAATTATTGTCGGCAAACGACTCTCAAAAAAAAGGTTTGTTTGACGACGAGCCGGTGTCTGGAATCGGTCGAGCCACGAAAGTATCTACCCGACGACAGGCTAGAGAAAAAGTAAAACGTACGCCTAGGGTTGCGCGAGCACCGAAGAAAAAATAGACCGAGGCTAGAGGCTGTTTTATCGCGTAATGTGGTGACATCCGTTATTCGAGGAACGCCTCTAGAGTAATAAGCCACTCGGAAATATTGGCTCGATGTTTACCGCCTCGGCTTTGGGCCGACCGTAGCCCAGCGCGGGTGGGCTTGGTTCCATTCTCGCGTAAGGCGTTGGCTCTCGGCGCGCTCTTCGACGCTAAGTTCTTCGTAGGCGGCGTCGCGGTGCTTAATCGCGCGGTCACGTGCTTCATTATTGCTTCGTGCAGCGGCCAGACTAAACCACAAGTGCGCCTTCACAGGGTTTTGTGCTACACCTTTGCCTTCGTTGTACATGAGGCCAAGATTGTACTGCGCACTGGTGATGCCCTGTTCGGCCGCTAACAGATACCAGTCAAATGATCTTGCATGATCTGCCGGTACGCCTCGGCCAACATCATACGCGTAGCCGAGGTTGAACTGGGCTTGCGCAAGCCCTTGGTCAGCGGCAAGTTGATACCAGCGGACGGCTTCCGTTTCGTTCTTTACGACACCGTTCCCGGTAAAATACATGTAACCGAGGGATGTTTGTGCATCGGGAAGACCTTGTTCCGCTGCTAATCGAAATAGTCGCACGGCTTCTGTAAAGTCTCGTCGGACACCGGACCCGGTCATGTGAAGGATGGCGAGATTGTTTTGGGCTTCGCCAAGCCCTTCGGCAGCGGCCAATCGAAACCATTTGGCTGCTTCTACATTATCGGGTTCCACGCCGTGCCCTTGCCGGTAGCGGACCCCGAGATTGTACTGTGCGTCGGTATCACCCTGTTTTGCCATTGCCTCCAATTCTTGGATAGTATCGGGCTGTGCGCTAGCGGCTATAGAATTCAACACCAGTAGTGCCATTGATGCCGCCAGATGCGAGGTAAGTTGAGTCATTGCAGTTGCTGTGCCGATGGATGCCATCGTAGATGCTTACGGCAAATTGGATTTTTGAATTCGCAAGATCGTTATTTCGTCATTCGTAAATACGGTTTGGGCGAGTGTCTGAAGAAACTGGCTTGGTTGGTCGCCGTTTTCAAGCACGATATGTGAGATATTTTCACTGTCTAAGAAGTTGCGGCCCCACACTTGCTGTTGATTCGAATTCATTTGTTCATAGTCAATCCATTGTTGCTTGATTTTTCTGTCGAGTTTCGCCGGGATATTGATCCATGACCAGTCACGACCGCCACTGAGGTAATAAACTGCTTTCCCCTTAAGTGTGTGATGCTGTTCTCGGCTCATGGCATCTGAAAAATACACCGAGCCACCAAAAACAAAGTTTTCATCTTGGATACGTGCTAACAGAGGTGCAGATATGTGACTGGGTTGGACGAATGCAGAATAAAAGTAGATCGAACTTGCATATCGAAATGCGTAGTCATCTTGCATGCCTAGGCCTCGGTATTTGCTCATTTCACAATACATTTGTCGACCGCTCAGTGCTGACCGAATAAATCCCGTCGCGCGTTCTTCATAGTGATTCCCGAAGAGGATTACGCTGTCTACAGAGGTGTTTTCATTCAGCCAGGAGTAACCTTCAATCAAATGATTTGAGTAACGTCGGATAGATGGGTCGTGATCTTCGGTGTTCGCTCCGTAAACAAGGTGTTGTGACGTCTTCGCAAGTAAGGCATTCTGAGTAATTTGGTTGCCTAACGTCAGCACCGCAATGGCACATACTGAATACCAGACGACAGGCCGTGCATTAATGTTCATTCGATGCAGGCCGTAGACTCCGAGAATCCCGGCCATCACAAAGAGATTTATGAGTGTATCCTGCCGCGGGATATTGAACAGATCGAGAATGAGTGCGAACAACCACATCGCATACAACACAATAGGAAGTGAACTCAGGACCGTTGTGGACAGCGACCGTAAGTAATGCTCGTGTAGCCAGTGATAAAACGTCAGCGTCATTGGAATGGTGGCTGCAAGATAAAAAAATCGAGCCGACAAGCTTGTCGGCTCAGTGACTAACAGCATGCCAAGAAACCCAGATAAAGCCACTGAAGATAGGGCTAAGCAATTGTCCGTTGAGGTCTTTGATAAATACACCACAGACGCGCTGTAGAGCATCATCAAAGGTGCCCAGGCGCATATCCATCGGAGACGGTCATACTCAAAGGTGCCGAAAAAGATCCCAGGCGCGCGTTCGTAAATAAATTGCGGAAATAACATCCAATGAGCATCACTGCCCGCGCCGGAAAGAAACAAGTAGAGCATGCCGCCAAATGTCGGAATGATGGCGCCAAAAAACAGTAGGAGTTTGGTGAATTCTTGCTTTCTGATGAGGTAAAGAAACACGCCCCCCATCAAGGTTACAAAATACAAACTTTTTATGAGTAGTAAGGCGGTTGCCGCCAGATACAGCAGCGTGAATCGTTTTTCGATAAGAAAGGTGATAGCGCACACGATCAATATTGTGGCAGCGAAGTACGAACCAGTGAACGCAACTGTTCGACTGTATAGGATTTCAGGGTTAGTAAAGCGAGAGAGATACACCGGAAAAAAGAAAATGATCAGCAGTGGGGTGGGAGTTGGCGAATGCTTTCGTGCAAATGCACAGAGTAGAAGAAAGGAGAGAACTGTTAGGGAAAAGATGAGTTCGAATGACGCCACGGTCAGGACTGATCGACCTAAGACATTGGATAAATACTGTGGGACTTGCTCAAACAGAAATGTGTACCGCATTTCTTTGCCGGCATACGATAAATCTGGCGCTGTGAATAGCGAGAGGGAATACGAGTGACCCAATGCAATCGGTGTGATGGGGTGCAGGACGTCTTCTGATTCAAATCCTGTCGGAGACGATTGCCCCAAAAAGAGACTTAGAAACAGAATGACGAATCCGGTGACGATGTCTAGTCGGTGTAACCGTTGTAATTGCTGACAGTCGGATGCGAGAAGTCCTTGCCATGCCTGTCTCTTTACGGCGATGACAATGAGGTTACTGATGACAACAAAGATACTGAGAGGTACGTGGAGTTCGTGAGGGCCTAGGGATAAGCTGGTTACTAGAAGAAGAATCGAAAAAATAGAAACAATGGCGTTTCGAAAGACGAGGCGACAGCCATAAAACATTGTGAGTGTGCTGCCGATAATGACGGTGGCCGAGAACAATCCGGCGAACCCTTTGACCATAATCAGCAGTGCTGCAAAGAGCGCGGCCGCCACAGTTATAAAGGTGAGCGGGTGATGGCTGGCGGCAACGCGTGAGCGGGTCGTTCGGTCACTATCGGATGGCATTCGTCTTTATTGCGATACGTGGGGCATGTCGCGCTCTCAGTAGAGTAAATAGTATGTTGGACTATCCAAATAGATCAGTGACTCCTTGCTCGAAGGGGATGAGATCGAGATCGCCTAATTCGCGCCACGACTCATTGTCAGATTGTTCATCTGAACTTACGGCATTGACGAGTTCTGCATCAATGAAATTAGTCATGTACGAGGCGATTTGGAAGATAAATTTCGGAAGGTGTAACTTAAACGTGTGTTTCGAACGTGTCATGGAAATGATGTCAATGATTGCGTTAAAGGTTAGTTGTTTGGGGCCTCCGATTTCATAGACTCTGTTCTGAACCGGTGCCGTAAGACACTTCTCGACTAACGCATTCAAGTTTGAGACATGGACTGGTTGTCGTAAATACTGACCGTTCCCGATTACTGGGACCACTGGAAAGCGTGATACGAGGTTGGCAAGTACATGAAACGGTTGCTGGCGTGTGAAGGCAAATGGCAAAGGGGAACCGTATGGCGCAGAAGGTCTGATAATGACGAAGTTCGCACAGTGTTCTTGGATGAGGCGCTCTGCTTCAATCTTTGATTGACGGTACTCTGAATCAATTGTGAAATTAACCTGAGAGCTGGAGATATAGATGTATCTGGCCTGCGTTCTATTTGCGTACTCGACGGCATTACGAACCATCTCACGGTTGTGTTGTTTCTTATTACGGCCCGCAATGATGGATGAGTATTGAATGACGCAGTCGAATTGTCCGAGGCCGTGCAAGTCGGGTCTTGATAATAGATTGCAACGTGCAAAGTTAAAGCCTGATGGCTTGTTGGTTAAATAGGTTGGCGTCGTGTCGTATTTACCGGCGAGGTCACGTGTCAAGTGGAGGCCAAGAAAGCTATTGCCGCCAAGAATCAATAATCGTTCGTTCGCCACGTTACTGAGTCACGCCCGTACTGAAATCCCTTGGGTGTAAGTTGAAGTCTTCGCGCAAGGCGCGTAAATCGGCAACTCGGTCATAGCCGATTGTTCGGGCTTGTTCTGGGTCGACCTTCTTTGTGGCGTGAAACAGTAGTTGTGCCACAAATGCTGGAATTTTCAGGATAACAGGTTTTCGATCGATTGATGTCGCCACGATCTTGAGGATTTGCTCTTGCGAATACGGAGTCGGCGACCCTATTTCATACACTTTATTCGTAAATTGTTTGGCTGTAATAATGCGATGTACCAATTCTACTAGGTCATTGATGTGCGTTGGGCTGCGAAGCGACTGCCCATTTCCAATGCAAACAGCGAACCCTTTGCGCATATAACTACGTTGCTCTTGCATTTTCTTTTCGTCAGCGGAATACAGCATGTCTGGCCTGATAATTACGAACGGTATACCGGATTCAAACAACATGTTTTCGAACGCGACCTTTGACCGTGTGTACTGGATACCGGTGGTTGTTGCCGCGAAAGAACTACTAATAAAAATAAATCCCCGTGGCACCTTGTGGCGCAGATAGTTGAAGAGGTTGCGAGCGCACTGCATATTGTTCTCGTAGATATTTTGAGAGATTTGGTCCCATGCGCAGTGCAAGACGTAATCGAAGGTGTGTTTGTCTAATTGGGAGTATGAGGTCGCGTCTCGAAGATCAAGAACTTCCGATTCATTGTCACCTGACACGCAGTCAACCCCGATGAAGTTGACCGTGCCTTCTAAGGCTCTAATGAGATTACGGCCGACGTAACCGTTACAGCCGGTGATCAGCACGGACGGACGATGGGGGTCGCTGTCGGTTAAGGTTGCTTGCATGAGAGTTTGTAGTTATATGGCGACCAACGAGCCGTTTAGGCAATGTTCGTGCCGTCCGTTCCAGTGTCAATGCTTCAAATGCGGACGGAGGAGCTCGATACCTGACGTTCTATTGTTCTAAACAAGAAATTTACGAATTATTTTAAGCACTGACGCTAAAACACCTTATGTTCAGATAGATGCCACCATTTGGCAGCGTACGGCGGCTACTGTACTATAGAAGGCCGAACTTTTTAGTCATTTCGGAATGAGAAATAAGATTCTTCTTGTACAGCCCCAGCAGGGCAGTTCGGGGGCTTTTGTTCGCCACATTCCGCTCGGCTTGCTCTATACGTCCGCGAGTCTAGTCAAAGATGGGGAGCCTATTACCATTTATGACTGTCGGTTGAATCCGCGTGGATGGGAGGAAGAACTACGAGCACTAATCGACGCTGAAACCCTTCTTGTTGGGATTTCTGTGTTGAGTGGGACGCCCGTTGCTGAAGCGTCAAAAATTTCTTCGATTGTCAAAGGCGTCGATCCCCAGGTCAACATTGTGTACGGCGGTCCGCATGCGACTTTTAATCCTGAGTCAATTCTTCAGAATGAACCACATGCGGACTACGTTGTGAGTGGGTATGGCAACGATTCATTTCATGGCTTGGTGCAGTGCTTAAAAAGTGGGTCGCAGCCGACTGATGTGTCAGGCATTGTGTATCGAAGTGCGGATGGGGGGATTGCGGTTAACCCGAAGGTTGAGGCATTTGAAAACATTCCGTACCAAGATATTCCGTATGACTTAATTGATAATTACGATGTGTATGGCCATGTCGGGCACGATAGCCGAATTTTTTCAATGTATTCCGTGCTGGGATGTCCGTACTTGTGCACGTTTTGTAGTTCACCGGCTCAGTACCGGGATATTCCTGGCAAGAAATGGGTGCCTCTTGATGTCGCAAATGTAGTCGACCATATTGAGCACGTTGTCGATCGGTACCAAGCGAACTTTATTTATTTCATTGACGATGATTCCTTTCCTAATTTGAAGCATGTGGAAGGGATTATGGATGAGATCTCTCGACGCGAACTCAAGGTTAAGTTGGGTTTTCGAGGTGCACGCATCAATGAAATAAAACGTATGAGTGATGAGTTCCTCGAAAAGCTCGTGAAGGCCGGAACCAACACCATTCATGTTGGTGCTGAGAGTGGTAGTGACAGAATTTTGAAGTTGATTAAAAAGGACTGTACGGCCGAAGACATTCTTGAATGTAATAGGAAATTAGCACGATTTCCCGAGATGAAGACGCTCTACAATTTTCTGATGGGGGTTCCAACAGAAACGATTGAAGAATTAAATGCGACTCGAGAGTTGATGCTGGCGATTGTTCGTGATCATCCAAACTCAATTATTGCTACGCCAAATCGATTTCGACCGTTGTTGAATACGGAACTGTATGACTTAGCGGTTGAACATGATTATGTGCCTCCGGAGTCGGCGTCTGAGTGGGAAACACAGGAACTCGAGAATGCAGCGTCTTTACCGTGGGTTGATGAGAAGATGAAAAAACTTATGGATATGATGCTCGTTGGGTCATATTTTGTTGATCGTAAGGCCACAAAGGTTGCATCTGGAAATACTCTTGTCGAGCGGGGCGTGAGGCTGATTGACCGGCTCTATGGTCCTATTGGCCGTTGGCGGATGCGGACTGGGAACACCGTCTTTTTTATTGAATTGCCAATGTACCGTGCGGCAAATCGTATGCTGAAGTATTTGACGCCGTCGTTTGAGACAAATAAACCGACGCTCAATACAGCCGAGACTCGCGCTGTGATGGATTGTTGAGACGCATGAACAGACTATAAGTACTTGGGTTGCTTGAACCGAAGCCATATAGATAGATAGGAAACCTCAGGCAGAATAATGAGAACGAGCATATTAAGTCCAAACCTTAGCGGATGTGTATCGATATTGGATTGTGGCGTGACGTATCTTGCGTCTTACGTGAATGCCCGAACTGACCATACGGCCACGATTTGGGACTACACCTTCAACCGTCGTGATTGGCAAACCTATCTTAAAGAAAAATTTGAAACTGATAAACCTGATGTCATCGCGATTACGTTTACGACGTTATATCAACGTTACGTTGAAGATTCGATTAAGTATATTCGTGGAAATTTATCGAAAGACATCCCCATTGTGATCGGTGGCGTCCATCCGACGTTGAAACCTGAAGAAGGTTTTATGGATGGCGTCGATGCGGTCATTATTGGCGAGGGCGAACCAGCGTTTCATGAACTTTTAGACGCAACCGCTGGTGGTAATTCGTACGAGGGCATTACGGGGCTTTGGTATAAACCGAATGGTGAAATCATTAAGAATCCTCCGCGCGGCTGGATTACAGATATTGATGCCCTTCCCTGGCCAAATTACGATCTGTGGGAGGACATTGATAAGTATCTCTATTACCTCCAGCAGTTGTGGTTAGTTGGAACGCGCGGGTGTCCGTATCTATGCACGAATTGTGAAGAAGTCCAGATGTATCGGTTATTGCCGAATTCGGGGGACTCACCGAGCGGCATTGGCGGGACAGCGAAACGATTTAGATTTCGGGATCCGAAAGATTACGCGGAAGAAATTGCGTGGCACTACGATAAGTATAAAGACCGGGGTATGCGGATGGCTCATCCTTTTGACCCGGTGTTTCCGATTCAACGGAAATGGACGTTTGATTTTTGTAAGGCCTACACCGATGTTGGGTTGTCACATAAGTTGCCGGTGTCGATTTTCTCACGTGCTGATTGCTTCTATGCCCAGGCTCCGGTCAAGGGCGTTTTCGACGAAGAGCGATTGATCGCCCTTAAGGAAGCCGGCATCAAAGAAATACGCGTTGGGATTGAATCGGGTTCCGAGAGAATGCGAAATGATATTCATAAGAAAGGGGTGACGAATGAGCAATGCCTCACCCTATTTGAGCTCTGTCGGAAGCACGACGTGCAAACGATCGCGTACAACATGTTGGGTGGTCCGACAGAAACAAAAGAAGAATTAAAAGAGACGTTTCGATTTAACGTCAAACTGAAGCCCAATAAACCAATCTTTTTTGTGTATCAAACCCTTACCCATGATTTAGCAGAGATGGGTCTGATTGATCAGGATTACAACATTGGTGTTGCGACTACTGCGCAGGCTGACCAGTGGACGGGTGATTCGAGTCGTGACGATAAAGATCAAGGGACAATCCAGTTTGGGGAACCTCTCGCATCGCCGCACTTTAGTAAAACATGGCTGATGGCCTTTCAGTATTTTTGCTACTCATATTTCATTGCCATTCGTGTGGGGAAGGGTATCTGGCGTCAAAAGCATCGATTTTTTCTTAATTTCGCCAAGACAATGTATCGCGGTTATAAAGATGGCGCGAACATGAAAATTGTCTTTGCCTATTGGTTAAGTGCTTCAGGAGATAATCTGTTTACCTAAGTGGTTCATGAAGTGTGTGACAGGCTACCACCGGAGACTACATCCATAATATGGCTGAAATAGCGACTGACATGGCCGACTCACTGTCAACTCAGGGGGATCGGCGATTGACAATTGCCCTCGTGTGGCCGAAGGGCTTTGACCCGACCTACTCGATTCCACTGCCTTACGGATATTTCAAAAACAACTTGGACGAAGACCGCTACAAAGTTGTCATTATTGACAATGCGATTGAGGGGAGAAGTTGTCGAGATTCGTCATTTCTTGAAGAGTTACGCGCCTGCGATCCGGACGTGGTTGGTGTGTCTACGTGGTCACCGATGTTTATGGAAGCGTTAGAAGTTCTTCAGGTTGCGAAGGAAATGAACCCCGGCGTCGTGACGGTGATGGGTGGTGCGCATGCCTCGTCTTATTTTGAACGCATTATTGGCGCTCCGCAGATTGATTTCATTATCCGTGGCGAGGCGGAGAGGTCGTTTGGAGAATTCTTAGAACAGCTCAGGGCGCCAACTCCTGATTGGACTACCGTCAAAGGGCTCGTATACCCAGTTGAGGATGGGTACAAATACAACGAGAGCGACCTAAGTCAAGACCTTGACTCCATCAAGATCCCAGATTACGAAGCCATTCAATTAGAACGGTACGTCAAGGTGGGGTATCGATGGAATAGTCCGCCAACCGGGAACGCACCGATTTGGGTGACACGCGGGTGTCCGTATCGCTGCCAGTATTGCGCTGCGCCTGATTTGAATGGGCGTCCAGTCCGGACGCACAGCATCGAATATATGATGCATTGGATTAAGTACCTGTATGACACCCGAAAGGTACGCTGGTTCAACATCATTGACGATAACTTTACGTATCACGTCAAGTACGCCAAAGAATTCTGCCGAGCCGTGATAGAAATGGACCTAAAGGATGTGGGGTTTGGTACACCGAACGGCGTGCGGATGGAACGTGGTGATCCCGAACTATGGCAACTTATGAAACAGGCTGGCTGGAAGACGTTAATAGTCGCGCCTGAAAGTGGATCAGCGCACACTCTGGAGTTAATGAAGAAAGATTTAGCTGTTGGGTTGGTGCCAAAAGCCGTTCAGGATATAAGGAATGCGGGTTTGAAGGTGCAAGGATTTTTTATCCTTGGTTACCCGGGAGAGAGGATAGAGGACTTAGAAGAATCCGTAAAGCTCATCATGGACTGCAAGTTCAATTTTGTGTTCCTGAGTAGTTTTCAACCGCTTCCAGGGACTCCTGTTTATGATGCGTTAGTTGAAAAAGGTGAAATACCTGACGGGTTGTTACCAAATAGTTACTCTGACGGGAAGAAAGCGTACATCGCGCAAGAATTGAAAGATTTTAATTTTTCAAAGTTTATTTTGATGACGCATCTGAAAATGATGTGGAATGACCCCGGAAATATTCCCTATCATCTGAGCTTAATGTTTAAGCTGTTTAGCCCGAAACTGGTCGTAAAAAAGGTTGGCATGATATTTTGGAATATGTGTTTTCCGAAACAGCAGATCAAGAACGATGTTGTGTTTGAACCCATGCACCATACGGGACAGGTAGTGGCTTCTACGGTGCTCGGTCAAAAGTAAGTGTCAGGCGCTGGTTGAGATCAAATTACGGTCGGCGGTCCGTTCGGATTCTTTCCAGTGCGTTTCAGGCTGATGACGGTTCTGTGGAACTGGTGACTAGCCGTACGAACGTTTTTGCTTTCATGTCTTTAATGTTGCAATTACCGGCGTGTCGTCAACCAGACGTTCGCTATATAAATTGGTTCCATCTCGACTGCCCCCTCCACTCCTGCGTGATGTCTTTCTCCGTTGTCTAGATCGCATCATCCGATGACGAAGAAAGTTGCCATTATCGCCGGCGCCGGCCCAGCCGGCCTTACAGCAGCCTACGAACTCAAGAAGCGAACCGATATTGCTCCGATCGTTTTTGAGGCGACTGATGCAATCGGCGGAATTTCTCGAACCCACAACTACAAGGGTAATCGGATGGATATCGGGGGGCATCGATTTTTCACGAAAGTCGATCGTGTAATGGATTGGTGGTTTTCGATTTTGCCACGCCAAGGTCATCCGGCATCCGATACGCAAGAGAAACAACAGGTAATCGACTATGCGGTTGAGGCGGTGGTCGAACGATTGTTGGCCGACGACACTAACTCGGCACCACCCCATGCGGCTGATGAGGACGCGACCGATGGGGAGACGACGGGTAGGCAAGCGCGTCGAGCACGGTTTGTGCGAACAACAACCGCCGCACCTGATCCAGAGGTTAACGATGAAGTGATGCTGGAGCGGTCTCGTCTCTCAAGAATTTTCTATCGGAATGTGTTTTTTGCCTACCCGCTAGTATTTACGGTTTCTGTGGCGTGGAAGTTAGGCATCATGAATTCAATCTTGATTCTCCTTAGCTATATCAAAGCGCAGGCGTTTCCGTTTAGGGATGAATCCACACTGGATAAGTTTGTAATTAATCGATTCGGCGAACGGTTGTTCAATATTTTCTTTAAGGAATACACGGAGAAAGTGTGGGGGGTCCCGTGCAACGTAATTAAGGCAGACTGGGGCGCTCAGCGCATCAAAGGATTATCTTTGAAGAATGCGTTGATACACGCGATTAAAGACCTGATTTCAAAAGACTTCAAAGATTCCCTTGTCGATCGCGAAACAACACTAATCAACAGGTTCTTTTATCCGAAGCTCGGTCCGGGACAAATGTGGGAGACGGTCGCGGAGCGCGTACGGTCCGCTGGTGGCCAAATCCATCTTAACCATTCAATTACTGGCTTAACTGTTGAGAACGGCAAAGTGATTTCGGCTACAGTCAAAAACAATCAAACAGGCATTGAGGAAGTGCTCGTGTGCGACTATTTTTTTTCGACGATGCCTATCAAGTATTTAGTGAACATGATTACTCCGTCAGTGCCAGAGAATGTGCGAGAAATTGGTGACGGGTTGTGTTACCGGGATTTCATCACGGTTGGGTTGTTGATGAATAAGTTGAACATTACTGAGCAGCATGGGGCCGGTATTGCGGGCCAGTTACTGGCCAAGATCCGTGGTGTCAATACGAGGGATTCTGCTCCTGATAACTGGATTTATATTCAGGATGGACGAGTGAAAGTTGGTCGCGTTCAGATTTTCAACAATTGGAGTCCCTATCTTGTCGCGGATCGAAAAAATACGATTTGGTTGGGCCTTGAATATTTTGTACAGAAAGACGATTGGCTGTGGGCGAAGCCCGATGAGGAAATGATCGCGTTTGGTATCAAGGAGATGGAAGAAATTAAATTCTTGAAGCAAGCAGACGTGCTGGATGCGTGTGTGCTTCGAATGCCGAATACGTACCCAGCCTATTTTGGTAGCTACGACCGTATTCATGAGATCTATGAGTATGCCAATACAATCGACAATCTATTCTTGATCGGTCGGAATGGCTTGCATAAATACAACAACCAGGATCACAGCATGATGACAGCGATGCTTGCTGTGGATATGCTGGAACAGGGTGAGACAGACAAGCGCGTAATCTTTGAGTACAACATCGAACGGGTATACCAAGAGGAGCAGGTAACAGATTCGTCGTTGAATTGATCCATGGTGTCGGAATTCTATCGAGACGGAAAGAGTCGAATTCTAGCCTGTGGATAGACGCGGGTCATGGTATGGTCCTGGCTCTTTTTGGCCCTCGAGGTTTTGACGGCATCTTGTGAAGCCGGCAGCCGTACCTGAGTGCTTAAGAGGTGTTTTTCTATTCAGTCTGCCGTGTATGGTCCGCAAACTCTAGACAAGACATACGTTTGGTAAATCGCTCGCAGTGTTAACTGCCATCATTCAATCGATGGATGAGCGTTTCAATCACTCGTTCTGAAGCGTGATGGTCATTAGGCCAAGCGTATTGTTCAAGGTAGCGCTGGCGAGCTGTGTGGTCGATAGCAAATTCGTCAAGCTTTGTCTGGGGTAATTGCTCAATTGCTTCGGCTATTGTCACTGCCTTTGTCACGCCAGGGAAGTGAAACGGACTACCGTTCTCTGCGGTATAGAAGCGGTCACACCGTTCACGCAACAGCTTGTCGTCCCCGCAATAATCATCAGTAGGAAATGTAATGCATAGATGTGGTACGCCGAACGACGCTGCCGATATTACTGCTGTACTGTAGAAGCTAATGCTGAGACTCGCAATACTTAACGCTTCAAAAAAAGTTGCCGGATAATATTGTTCGTCGTAGAGACATTTGTCAGCGAGTTTTTGTGTGTAAGGTGGAATCGGCGTTTTCTTCCGCGACTTGACCAATAAATACGAGCCATTTAAATCACAGAAGGCACGAATTGCCTGTACAACACTGGCATCCGTAGCATCGTGCCAAATATCAGGCCAATACTTAAAGCGACGGCGTGCCAAAACACCCATCGCCCGTCGAAACCGACTGGGTTGTCCGAAAATCATTGAAGGCCAGAACGCACCTTTTCCGACCCCTTGCGGGAAAGGTAGCAACAATACGACCGGTTGGTCTTGAGGGATATTCCAACGTTGACGCACTTCGGTTGGATCGATTTTCGCTGCAACGTCGTGCGCAGGAAAGCCGACGGTTATCGCTTTTTTTTGGAGAGACTCTTCGAAGTCAGAGCGGTTTTCGACCTGCAGTTCCTCTTGGTAATGTCGGCCGGTCCAGTGTATCCACCATCGGCTGTAAAGTGCAACGAGATCCGAAGTGAGTAAATGCTCAGGGCTATGGGTGATCAATGTGTCGACCGCATGCTGAACCGTCAGCCAGATAGATTTGTCTTCTGGTGGTCGTTTCTCGTGGTAGAAAGACGGTGGATTCAAGCAGACAGAGATCGTAGTTGGGCGCTCACGCATGAGCGTTCTAAGCTCCGGTTCGCCATCGAAGCCAAAAACCAGTGGTTGGCCATTTTCGAAGTGTGGGACGGACTTTACATCGGCGAACAAGTAGCTCTTAAGTCCCTCTCGAGACAAACTGGTATCGTGCCAGCATTCAATGCTCCAAGGTTGTTTGAGAGCTTCTTCTATTATTGGCGCCAGTAACCAGTAATCAACAATCCGCTGGATGATAACGACGAATCGAATATTTCCGTTAATCACTCTATGCTCTGGTTAGGTCTACGACTATCTGAAATTACGTTATCGTTCTGACATGTTACGCAGATAAAATTCTGCCAATTCAAGTTGAGCGTCCGTATCAATATTGAGTGAGTACCTAGGGTGCTCATGCAAGAGCATCCTAGGTCTTGGACCTAGATACTGGTGAGGTCCAATGGGTGCGCTGGACTTTTCAAGATATTCGGGACGGATGCCCACAACGGCTCCATCAAGTAGAAAACGATCAGGTAAATCTTGCATGCGGTAGGCGCGAGTCTCTGAAAAAAGAGGGACAAGAAAGCCGTCAGGACTTAACTCTTTCATCCAGTCAGGATGTTGGTTTACTTGATATCCGGTTACTGCAGCCGTTGCCTGCTGGTCGTTAGTCAAAGTGGAGACAATCCGATCGATCATGCCTGGCAGTCGAATCGGAACATCCGCTTGAAGCCACAATAGTTGATCGATCGGTGAGTCCATTGAATGACCGAGTTCGCGACATGCAAATTTGAACGTATCATCAATGGGTGACGTGTCTTGGCAAAGGTTCTTCGGTCGAACGAGGATGTCAACCCCACACGCCCGTGCGATGTCGGCGACCACGTCATCATCAGTGGTGACTACCACGTTTGTTACAAGTTGAGCTTCTGTTGCTGCTCTGATCGTGTATTCGATGACGGGCGTACCACCAATAAGCCTTTGATGCTTGTGTGGTAGTCGTTTACTACCTGCCCTAGCTGGTATCAGCGCAAGAACTGTCGCACTCATCTTTCTTTTTCAATGATAATGCTTCAGCTGTCACTAGTGCACCACCACGTCTGTCGGAGATGTCCTGGTAGGAATGCCTGGTGCGGTACTCTGTTAGCATGCCCCCATCGTGAAGAAGACGCAGTTGATATGTCGATGGTCAGTCGTAGTTCTAGCGAGTGTGGTGCTGACGGTTCAGGCCCGCGCGAGTGCGGTGAATGCGCAAGAGTCATTCTCGGCCGAGGGTATCCCGCCCGTGCCGCTTCCCCATGAAGCGGTCGAATACGATACCGCCGAGGGCGAGCGGATCAGGGTGAGCGTGGTGGCTGACGGTTTAATCTATCCCTGGGGTTTTGCGTTCCTTCCGGATGGTCGCGTGTTGGTCACCGAACGGCTGGGTACTCTGCGAGTTATTCGAGACGGAGTACTCGACCCAACCCCAGTGGTTGGGGTACCAGAGGTTCACACTGGCCAAGCTTTGGCTGGGATGATGGACGTGGCGGTACATCCAGCATTTGCCGAGAACCGGTGGGTCTATCTTACCTACTCGAAGCCGAGCGAGAACGGGTCGGTGGTGGCTCTGGCGAGAGGTCGACTTGACGGTCAGGTGCTGACTGAAGTGCGGGACCTGTTCGTGAGCAATGGGACTGGAGGACCCGGAGCGTCCCGACTGGTGTTTGCCCCCGATGGAGCGCTCTTTATGAGTCTGGGCGGAGCTCTTGGGGGGCGTCGGTCTGTGGCGCAGGACCCGGCGAGCCACGTGGGGAAAATGCTGCGACTCCGTGATGACGGTGCGGTGCCCGCTGATAACCCGTTTGTCGGACATGCGGACGCTCAGGCTGAAGTGTACTCACTCGGCCACCGCAACCAGATGGGTGTGGCGATTCACCCTGAGACAGGCGAACTTTGGGCCAGCGAGCATGCCCCTCAAGGAGGAGACGAGGTCAATATCATCCGACCCGGACAGAACTACGGCTGGCCGGAGGTGTCCTACTCGCGCGAATACAGTGGCCAGCGGGTTGCCGAGCGTCCCTGGCGTGAAGATCTGGTGCAGCCAGAGTTCGTCTGGATTCCCTCGATTGGACCCTCTGGCCTGATGTTCTACACGGGTGACCGTTTTCCGAGCTGGCGTGGTGACTTGTTTGTAGGTTCTCTGATGACTGGGCGCATCGAGCGCACTGGACATCTGGAGCGGGTCAAGTTCAACCGGCGTGGTCTCGAACAGCGACGCGAGTCGCTGCTGGAACCACTGCGCCGCCGTATACGCGATGTGAAGCAGGGTCCAGATGGACTCATCTATGTACTCACCGCTGGGAGTTTTTTCGGTGTTGACCCGGCCCGTGGCGAAGCTGCCTTGTTGCGAATCGAACCGGTCGACTAACCTTATCGGTGGTCGAGGGTACGGAAGAGGCCTGAGTAGTCGCTAAGTGCCTGTCAAACTACGATGTTGGTGTCCGCAGGCACCACGCGTCATAGGGGCGTCGCATTGTGAAATCAGAGCGGAGCCAACACGGAGAACGTGGATGAAGGGCGAGAAGGCGATGAGAATTGTGACCGGGGTGGTGTTCGTCGTCGGCGTGGTAGATTGGATGTCCACGGCTCCCTACCTCGGCA
>CAYFJM010000002.1:0-20428 GCA_964343415.1 uncultured Vicinamibacteraceae bacterium
CATCCAAGAAGCGCTTAGAAACCAACGACTCGATGGCTGGCTGCTTTACGATTTCCACGGCTCAAATCCGATTGCGAGGCGCGTCGCTGGCCTAAACGACTCCGACAAACTCACAACCCGTAGGTGGTATTACCTGATTCCTGCTGCAGGCGAACCTCGCATGCTTGTGCATGATATTGAACGCCACAGTCTCGCCCATCTACCTGGCGAAAGATTGATCTATGCGCGGCACGACTCATTGAAAACAGGGTTGGAGTCACTAATTCAAAACATGCGACAGATCGCAGTAGAGTACTCGCCAGACTGCGCAATCCCATACGTATCTCGGGTCGACGCCGGCACGATTGACCTCCTCCGTCGTCTTGGAGTTTCACCGGTGTCTTCGGGTGACTTAATCCAAGAATTCGAAGCAGTTTGGGATAAGCAAATGCTCGACAGCCATCGTACGGCATCAACACTTCTCTATGAAATAAAAGACAGAACATTTGCCTTTATACGGGAACATCTCGCAAGCGGCACCTTAACCGAATATAACGTTCAGCAGCAGATGGTCGTTTGGTTCGATGAACTCAATTTAGTCTCAGACTGTTCGCCTGTCGTAGCCGTACAAGAAAATAGCAGTAACCCTCATTATCTCCCTACGGCTTCATCGCATCGTGCCATTGAATCCGAGCAGGTAGTCCTGATTGACCTTTGGGCCAAAGTCGACCGGCCCGGTTCTGTATATGCAGATATCACCTGGGTTGGTTACACGGGAAAGAACCCCCATCCACAAGCCTCGGAAATATTTGACCTGGCGAGAACGGCACGCGATGCAGCGGTCGATCTCGTCATTGGGCGAATTGAGGCTGGGCGTCCGATCGCCGGCTGGGAAGTCGACCAGGAGGCACGAACTGTCATTGCAAATGCGGGCTATGGTGACCGCTTCATCCATCGAACGGGTCATAACCTTGGTGAGCAGGTCCATGGAAACGGTGCTCATTTGGACGATTATGAGACACATGATGAACGACGCTTGATCTCGGGGTCAGGATTTACCATCGAACCAGGAATATATCTAGAAAATTTCGGCGTACGGACTGAAATCAATATGTATATCAGTCAAGATCGAGCAAGCGTCACCGGGCCCACGCAATCCGAGCTTGCTCTTCTTAAATAGAGGGACTGGCAGTCTCAAGAAAGTTACGATAACTTAGTAGGAGTAATCGTCTGCTCTGCTGTTGGAGAATTAATGATGTCGACACCGAGAACCACACTGTTTTCTGCCGTACTGATTGCCGTCGTATCAATGGCAATCGGCATAGTGATTACATCCCGATTCAATCTAAGCCCCGCTTCTTCGGCGCAATCGATTCAAACACCGACGAATACTGCTCCTATTACCGGTGAACTCACAGCAACAACATTCCGTGACATCGCACAGGCCCAAACTGCGATGGTTGTCAATATTCGAACCGAAACCCAACAGACTAGTAACAACCTTAACGAATTCTTTGGCGGTGACGACTTTTTTCGGCGTTTCTTTGGACCGGGACAAGGACAAGGACAACCACAGCCACAACCACAACCAAGAGAAGAAACCGTTAGATCGGCCGGAACTGGATTCGTTATCGATCCAAGCGGTCTCATCCTGACGAACAATCACGTAGTCGAAAATGCGACAAAAATCGAGATTCACTTCTTCGGCGACGACGCTCGGGACACCTATGAAGCGCGCGTCCTCGGAGGAGATTCGCTAACTGACAGCGCGCTGTTAGAACTTATAGAAAAACCCTCGGGTGAGCTACCTGTCGCAACTTTTGGAGATTCTGGTCAAATGGCACCAGGCGATTGGGTTATGGCAATCGGCAATCCTTTTAGTCTTGGGCACACTGTAACGGTAGGTGTTATTTCTGCAATCGGACGGCCTTTTCCGTCAGCACGAGGCCGCTGGACCGACATGCTTCAAACCGACGCTGCGATTAATCCGGGAAATTCGGGAGGCCCTCTGTTGAATATTCGCGGTGAGGTTATAGGTATGAACACCGCGATCGTCAGTAATCGTCAAGCAAACGTCGGTGTGGGGTTTGCTGTACCGATCAATACAGTCCGTGATCTCCTTGAGGAGCTCCGAACCGGAAAGGTTACCCGTGGCGTCATTGGTGTCAGCATTACAGCAGTAACGAGAGAAGGCTACGAAGACCTCGGTCTCGATGCACCACGTGGTGCCGTAGTTTCGTCAGTCAATGAGGGTGGTCCAGCAGATCAAGGAAACATGCAACCGGGCGATGTCATCATAGATTTCGATGGTGAACCGATCAATGACACGGCTGACCTCCAAGCAAACGTAGTCGCTACAAGACCAGGCACAACTGTCCCGATCACAGTTGTGCGTGGCGGTGAGCGTCTCACACTGGATATCACTATAGGCGAGCTTGACCTTGACTCAGAAAACCAACCTGCCATCGCGTCTTCTGCTGAAGAAATTAGTGAGGGCTTCGGACTGACACTCCAAGACCTAACACCGGCTACGGCTGGACGGCTTGGTGTTCCAAGTGACACCCAAGGCGCCGTTGTTGTAAACGTACAGCAAGGAAGTACAGCTGAAGAGAGTGACGTTCGACCGGGTGATGTAATTCTTAGCGTTAATCGTTCCGATGTCAGTTCAGCAACGGAAGCAATCACTCAACTTAATCAAATCGAATCAGGACGAACGGCATTTCTACTTGTCCAACGAGGAGAGACACGGGTCTTTCTGCAGGTCCGCAAAGAGTAGATGAGTCTTTCGGAGGTGATTCGGCAGCGAATCCGGCACGAAGGACCGCTGCCATTCGCCACCTACGCTGACCTTGCTTTGTACCACCCGGATTTTGGTTATTACGCACGAGCGGACCAACGTTCGGGTAGGCGCGGTGACTTTATTACCAGCGTTGATTTTGGATCACCTTTGGGCACGCTGCTCGCTACACAATGCGGAGAAATGTGGCGACATCTCGGTAGTAACCATTTTGATCTGGTCGAAGCAGGTGCTGGCAACGGACGTCTCGCGCGCGACATCTTGGATGCTATATCTTCTACCGACGCACCGTTTTATGAAGCAACCAGCCTCCACCTTGTAGAACGTAGTCCAACGGCTCGTAATTCTCAATTAAAAGAACTTTCATCCCATCAATCAAAACTAATTTCAAGTAAGACAACACTGCCTGCGCCAGACAGCATTTCAGGTGTAATTCTGGCGAACGAGCTTCTTGACGCATTTGCTCCACATATTCTTGTAATGACTGACACTGACCTCCAGGAGGTGTACATCGACGCTAAAAGCAACGGTACTTTTGTCGAGCGCCTAGGCCCACTGTCGAATTCTCGGATCAAGAGACACATCGAACAACAAAAAATTGTTATCGAGCCAGGTTGGCGTATTGAGGTAACACCCGAGGTCGACACCTGGGTACAAAATGCTGTTCAGGTTTTGCGACACGGTTTTCTATTACTAATTGATTACGGATATGAAGCGAAAGAACTGTACTCTGCCGCCCACTCAAAAGGCACTGTCGCTACCTACTCTCATCACCAGGTCGAAACCACGAGCACTAAAGCGACTCAACCATGGCTTATCGAGCCTGGCTCACGCGACATCACCTCTCACGTAAATCTTACTCTCGTTAAATCAGCAGCAGAATCAGCTGGCGCCACTACTTTGGGGATTCTCGACCAAACCTATTTCCTCCTAGGGCTGGGTGCAGCGGCTCACGCCACTTTCACTAAATCAACTACAGACATCAGCTCGATCCGTCGCCGACTGGCCATGAAGTCACTCTTAATGCCGGGTGGTCTCGGTAGCACACAAAAAGTAATGATCTTTGGAAAAGGCGTAGGAGAACCAAAGCTGTCTGGACTGTCGTTTCAAATCAGAACAACCTAAGTCCCTCGCCCGTCCTTATTTCCAATCTGTCTATTTGTTGGCCATAAACCAAACATTGGAAACTATACAATCCGTGGTGGTTGCATGAACTCACACATAGAGCGAGAAATTAAGCTTAATTACCCG
This sequence comes from uncultured Vicinamibacteraceae bacterium, assembly GCA_964343415.1. GTDB lineage: Bacteria > Acidobacteriota > Vicinamibacteria > Vicinamibacterales > UBA8438 > DTWD01. Next base: position 4,028 of record CAYFJM010000002.1, read on the forward strand.
AGTCACGACGAAGCCCGGTTAGCTGTCAAACGACTTAACGGAACCTTGCTTCGCGCTCGACGACTACAAGACGATTACATACTTGACCTACCCAATGGTGACTTAAAGCATCGTGGCTGCACATTCCGGTTGCGCCTTGAAAAACCCGACGGAACGAACAACTCGACTTTCGACAGTGCGACCCTCACATTCAAGGGACCTCCTATCCCTGACGTGATGAAGGTTCGAGAAGAACTTGAAACAACTATTGACAATGGCGAACTGTTTCTCAGAATTCTCTTGAAAGCAGGATGGAAGGTATCGTTTCGTTATCAGAAATATCGAAAAGAGTTCCAAAAAGATGACGTTGTAATTGCCATCGATGAAACGCCGGTGGGTACTTTCGTTGAACTAGAAGGAGACGAACATACGATCACGAAGTTAGCACATGAGCTCGGGCGTAAAACCGATGATTACGTTATTGCATCGTATAGGCAGCTTTACATTGAGCACTGCGCAAAGGCCAACAAACCTATTGGCAACATGGTATTTAGCTTGTGAGTAATAGTCTTCCAACAGCTCTTGTACTTGCAGCTGGATATGGAACACGGCTCAAGCCATTGACAGAGGTGCGAGCTAAGCCCGCCGTTCCAGTGGCAGGATATCCCCTGATCCGACGTTTACTAGAATGGCTGGCCAGTCAGGGAATCAGCAAAACCGTAATCAATCTCCATTACCGCCCAAAAACTATTACTCAGGTCGTCGGAGACGGTAAAAGTCTCGGTCTTACAGTGCGGTACTCATGGGAGTCGAAGCTACTGGGCTCTGCAGGGGGGCCTAGGCAAGCTCTTGAACTTCTCGGAAGCCGTTTTTTCATCATTAACGGTGACACCCTGACCGATCTTTCTCTTGAGTCACTTTTTCGACGCCACTTAGCCACACGAGCACATGTAACTATGGCGGTAACACCACATCCGGCAATCAGTAAATACGGAGGCATTCAAAAAAACGAATGCGGCCACGTAGTGGGTTTTAGTCGGCCCGGCTCCGTTGACATGAAACATTTCATCGGTGTGCAATTGGCTGAGGCGGCAGTGTTTACAAGCTTAGCAGCCGGCACACCATCATCAACGGTTGGCGGAATTTACGATCAATTAATTGCTAAGAAGCCAGGGAGTATTTTTACTTTTGACACAAATGCGACGTTCCAAGATATTGGCACCCCATTGGATTATCTCAAGGCGAATCAGACAATTATGGAATCCGAAGGGCGCAAATCGCCTAACGTTGGCCGCAACTCAAGAATTCATCCGTCCGCCCAGCTAACAGAAACCGTCGTATGGGACCGAGTAATAGTTGGATCAAACTGCAAATTGCACAAGTGCATTGTCACTGACGACGTCATAATCCCAGACAACGTAACGCTAGTAGGGCAGATGTGCATCTCTGCTAAATTTGTGATGGATCGTGAATCAGGCCGCCGACTCGGCAATGCGATCATCTACCCTATTGATACTGATACGTAATCAAGAATGATAGTTCGTAAACAATGTCGACTACTGACGAACGCATAGCACTCTGGATAAAGCAGGCAAACCTTTCGCCCGCAACAGAAGTCGAATTTCTTGCCGGGGACGCCTCGGATCGTCGTTTCGTAAGAATCGCACCAAGTGAAGCTCAAACCAGTATTTTGGTTGTTCACAACAACGCGATCCATCCGACCCAACTACCAATGCTTCAGATAACAGAATTATTTCGAAGACTGCCTGTAAACGTGCCAAGAATCAACAGTATCGTGCCTGAACTTGGTATCGTCGAATTAGAAGATCTCGGCGACACTACACTGGAGTCTTCCGCATTACGTGGCTCGACAAAAAAACGAACCAGTTACTACCAAGAAGCTATAAATATCATTGTCACAATTCAACGTGGCACCCAACAAACATCCAAAACAGACAACATCGCCTTTAATGTGGCTTTGGACTACGACAAGTTATTGTTTGAACTTAATTTTTTCGTTGAACAGTTCCTCATCAATCACTTAGGTTGCAATGTTCCGCCCAATGCCCGGGAGCGCTTAGACACCGAATTTCAGAGACTTGCCCTTGAAATATCCCAAGAGCCAAGAGTTCTCTGCCATCGAGACTTTCATAGTCGAAATTTAATGATCTACGGAAATCAGCTGTACGTCATCGACCTACAGGACGCTCGGATGGGACCAGACACTTACGATCTCGCTTCTCTACTACGAGATTCGTATGTTGAATTACCAACTACAGAAGTAGACAAACTACTTTCGATTTATTCTCAAGCGATGAATATTTCCGACTCCAGTGCATTCCATGATCGATTTATTCGGACATCTCTACAAAGAAATCTCAAAGCCCTGGGCACGTTTGGTTATCAGACCGCAGTAAAAGGTAAAACCCGATATTTAAAGGCAATCTCGTTGACTCTCAGCTATCTACACAACATGCTTACGGTAACGCCCCGTTACCGTTGCCTCCAAGAAACACTCTCTGCACTAGTTCCTGAGTTGGCTCCGTCGTAGTACCCTACGCCGGTAATGGCAATCGTTATTAGAGAAATCGATCGGCACGTTGGAAAATCCGTCACACTTCTAGGGTGGCTTCACAGTCGTCGCTCAAGTGGAAAAATCCACTTTCTTACTATTCGAGATGGCACCGGAATTATCCAAGCAGTAATTTCGAAATCAACAGTTGACGAAAAAACATTCACTACCGCCGACCACCTCGGACAAGAAACATCTGTAATTATCAAAGGTCTTGTGCGCGAAGACAGTCGCGCGCCAAGCGGATACGAACTAGACGTCTCTCAACTTGATGTTGTGGGGAAATCAGATAATTATCCGATCACACCAAAAGAACACGGCGTCGATTACTTGTTAGACAGGAGACACCTGTGGATTCGCAGTCAACGACAAGCATCCATTCTACGCGTAAGGCATGAAGTAATTGATGCCATCCGTGATTTCTTCAACAGCCGTGACTTTATTCTCGCAGATACACCAATTTTCACACCCGCAGCTTGCGAGGGAACGACAACTTTATTCCCAGTTGAATACTTCGATAACCGAACAGCATTCTTAACCCAAAGCGGTCAACTCTACAACGAAGCGAATGCCATGGCCTTGGGAAAGGTATACTCATTTGGACCCACATTTCGTGCAGAAAAATCAAAAACACGTCGACATTTGACAGAGTTCTGGATGGTTGAGCCTGAAATGGCGTACGCAACGCTTGATGACGCCACTGAACTCGCAGAAAACCTCGTAACATCTGTTGTAGCCCGTGTTTTGGACCGCCGCTCAAAAGAACTTACTTTGCTAGAGCGTGATACTGCTGCATTAGAACGTGTACAAACACCGTTTCCACGTATCACCTATGACGAAGCCGTAAAAATCCTGCACGAAAGTGGCCTAGAGTTTAGTAGGGGCAGTGATTTCGGGGGACCAGATGAAACTGCGATTGCCGACCACTTTGACCGCCCGGTCGCGGTTCAGAAGTTTCCAAGTGCAATCAAAGCGTTTTACATGAAGTCTGATACGGACCGACCAGATCTATCTTTATCAGTAGACGTGCTAGCCCCGGAAGGATACGGAGAAATTATCGGAGGAGGCGAAAGACTCGACGACTACGACTTACTTGTTGAGCGTATTCAATCCCATAAACTACCTCAAGAAGCGTTCGAATGGTATCTTGATCTCAGGAGGTACGGTAGCGTTCCCCATGCAGGCTTTGGCATGGGACTTGAGAGGGTGGTTTCCTGGATTTGCGGCCTTGAACACGTCCGAGAAACAATACCATTCCCAAGAATGCTCTATCGACTAACACCTTAGGCCTTGCTTTGCGAGACATTATCCATTAGCGAGACAAATTGCTGCGGTGTTTTATGTCGTGTTAAACTATTGGTTGTAAAATTAACCAAGTCCTGCTGAAGTGGGCGTTTCGCCCACTTCTTTGCGTTTAGGGACCTTTTTTGGGCGTGGCGACCAGCAAAGATCGGTTGGCTCAAGCGCGGTCAATTGCTGACCGGATAGCTCGGGATTTTGGATTAGAGATTTTCGATGTTCAGCTTCGAAGGGAATCGATAGGCTGGGTATTGAGAATCTTCATTGACAAAGTAGTGCAATCGGATATGACGACGGAAACTAACATCACAGAAACCGTTACAGTTGAGGATTGCCAATGCGTCAGCACTGATGTCAGCGCAGTGCTGGATGCAGAATTTTCTTTCGAGTATCCCTACACACTAGAGGTGTCGTCTCCCGGCCTTGATCGACCATTGCGACACGCTGCAGATTGTCAGCGCTTCATTGGTAGGCTCGCAAGATTTGTAGTCGCTGAAGCGATCAACGGACAAAACTATTTGTCTGGCCGGATTGTAGGTGTCGAAAAGATATGTCCAGATCGTAGTAGCAACCAAAACTTAGAACATATTGTTATTAAAACTGGGCGCAGCGTTGAACACATTCCGTGGGCGAATGTGACGCGAGCGCGCCTCGAAGTCGAATTATGATGACGGCGGTCGAACAGTGACCTCGCCGCTTAGAAAGCACGGCAATGAGCAACCCGCTGCAACAAACTATCGAAACGCTCGCGAAAGAAAAAGGCATCGATCCAGATGTCGTGATTACAGCAATCGAAGATGCTGTGCTCACTGCATCCCGTAAGTTCTACAAGTCAACTGAAAATCTTCGTACAAAATTTAATCAAGAAACTGGTCAAGTTGAGTTGTACTCGGTACGCCAAATCGTCGATGAGGTAACAGACCCACTCACAGAGATATCACTGACTGAAGCTCAACAACTCTATGGAGACGAAGCCGAAGTCGACATGGAAATTGAGTTTCCCAAACCGACCGATGTCCTAGGTCGTATTGCGGCACAAACCGCAAAACAAGTTATCTTTCAAAAAGTCCGAGAAGCAGAGCGAGACAATGTGTACGACGAGTACATTGAGCGTGTCGGCGAAGTTATTAATGGAATCGTAAAACGCTTCGAAAACGGCGACATCATTGTTGAAATGGGTCGTATCGAAGCAATGCTCAGGCGGCGAGACCAATCCCGAGCAGAAAACTACACCACCGGTGACCGTATTCGTGCGGTAATCGTCGATGTCACCAAAGAAACCAAAGGACAGCAAGTCATCCTTTCGAGAACCGATCCGGCTCTATTGGTAAAGATGTTCGAACAAGAAGTTCCTGAAATATATGACGGTACGGTCTCAATTCGTGGGGCGGTAAGAGAAGCCGGAGACAGAGCAAAAGTTGCGGTCCACTCTCACGAACGTGACATCGACCCAGTTGGCTCATGTGTCGGCATGAAAGGCACAAGAGTTCAAGCAATTATTCGTGAATTACGAGGCGAAAAAATAGATATCGTCGAATGGTCAGAGGATCCGATCATATTTATTACTAACGCCGTCAGTCCGGCTAAGATTCAGCGAGCAACGATCGCTAATGCTACCGAAAGGGTGATAGAAGTCGTCGTCGAAGACAGCCAATTGTCATTAGCGATCGGCAAGAAAGGCCAGAATGTTCGGCTTGCAGCAAAGCTGACAGGTTGGCGTATTGATATTAAAAGTGAAGACGAAAAACGGCGTGAGGTAGAAGCTCAATTTGAAGATCTTGAGGGCATCGAAGAAGGAGCGACACTAACACTCCCAGGCCTAGAGGACACGCAGTTAGTAAAACTCAGCGACGCGGGGCTCGACACAGCTGACCGACTGCTTGAAACTTCTGTTTCAAATTTAGCAAAAGTTGCAGAAGTCGATGAAGAAACAGCCGTTAGGCTCCAAGATTCTGTCCGTGAGCAAGTCGCCGCGGCTGAGCAGGCTGCTGCAGAACTTGAAGCAAACAAGATCGAAGAAGACGACTCTACAAGTTCAGGAAATTTGCCTAATAAGTCGGAACAAGAAGTCCCTGCAGCCAAAGAAAGTGCTTCCAGCGAAAAAGAAACCTCCGGTGTTGTATCCGATGCAGACAGAACTAATCCTGTGAAAACAGGTGACGACTTAAATGAAACCGATACAGATTCTAAGTCTATAGACAAACCGTAAACTGAGAAAAAGAGTGTCAACGATCCGTATCTACAAAGTCTCTGAAGTGCTTGGAATTCCTAGCCAAGAGGTTATCGAACTACTTCGCAAGGAACACGGAATTGAAGTTAAAAGTGCCTCTAGCACGATTGAAGAAATCGTTGCTCAACAATTTGCGGAACGAGTCGCACGGAAGCGAAACCTAGACTTACCTGATGGCCAACTGTTCAAACAAGCGTCAACACCACGACGAACAAAAAAGAGAACTACTAGCAAGAAGGTTGCGATTGAACCGCCAAAACCCAGACTTGGTCCTCCACGTCTAGTCAAAGCAGCAAAATCCGTAAAAATAGATGATAGTCAAAAGTCCACTGAGCCAGAAGACTTGTCGGCTTCAGAAAAGAAACCGACCTCTTCCGAAGAAACTCAAAGCGGCTCAACCGCATCTACCCCTGAACGCACAGAACCAGTTCCAAAGCCACGCCGAGCCCAGCTGTCACGACCGAGATTAATTGTTGAGGATGAACCTCCGCCAAAACAACCGACCGAGTCTAAAGAAAAGACCGATGCACTTCAGAGCGTATCAGTCGAAAAACCGAACAAAAGCGAAACGGAATTACAGAAGAGCGCAGAATCCAACAAACAGTCGACAACTACTGAACAGACTACACCATCCACATTAGTAGAACCGACGACTTCGTCGCCAGAATCGCAAGAGACACCAACCGAGATAAAGGAAACGCCTGCAGTCAAACCGCCTGTGGCCTCAACTCACCCAACTCCTGACAAACCAGTAAGTGCTTCAACTCCAACTACAAAAAAAGAAGCTAAGATTACCGCCGACACCTCAATCTCAAAAACGACTCAGAGTTCCGTTCCACCTCCAAGTTCACCTACTGCACCCCGTCCGACCGGTCGAGTAGTTCCACCTACCCTTCGGCTTAGGGTTGAGGAACCCAAAAAACGGATCGCGAAAGCACCGACAACATCTAGAATTATTTCTACGACTCCGCAAGGAGGAACTGAAGCGCCGCTTGGCGGGCCAAGACCACTTCCAGGACAACCTGCACGTCCCGGTTCATCACGGCCATTACCTCCGAGACCTGCTGTCGGTTATCGCCCACCACCGCGACCGCCACATCGACCCGGCGGAAAACGCTCTGCGCAGTACAAGCGTGCGCGCGCACAGACAGTGGTCACTCCAGCGCCTCCACCGCCAATCACAAGAACTATTACCGTCCCAGAGGGTATGACGGTAAAGGACCTTGCTGAACGACTTGAAGTAAAACCAAAAGACGTCTTAAAGAAACTTATCGAACGTCGCATCATGATGACGATCAATACGACGCTTGACTCGGAAACGGCAACCACAATTGCCAGAGAGTTTGGCGCAGATTTAGAAATGCGATCGTTTGAAGAAGAAATGGTTGTCATTGAGGCGGAAGAAACAAAATCAGAAGACCTAGTTGGACGAGCACCAGTTGTCACCGTTATGGGGCATGTCGACCATGGAAAAACCACCTTACTCGATGCTATTCGAGAAACCAAAGTCGCCGAAGGCGAGGCCGGTGGAATCACCCAGCATATCGGTGCTTATACAGCCACTGTCAATTCACGCGAAATCGTTTTCCTTGACACTCCAGGTCACGAAGCATTCACATTGATGCGGGCACGCGGGGCACAAGTTACGGATGTCGTCGTACTTGTCGTAGCTGCTGACGACGGCATCATGCCACAAACACAAGAAGCTATCGATCACGCAAAGGCAGCAGAGGTTCCAATTATTGTCGCTATCAATAAAATCGACAAAGCGGATGCAAATCCAGATCGCGTCAAACAAGAACTGGCCGAACGAGACTTAACACCGGAAGATTGGGGTGGAACAACCGTTACTGTTCCAGTGTCTGCAAAAAATCGTGACAACCTTAATAGCCTTCTAGAAATGATTCTATTGGTCACAGAATTGGGTGAACATAAAGCAAATCCAACGCGTGCAGCCACTGGAACAGTTTTAGAAGCTAAAGTTGACCGTGGTCGAGGTCCGGTAGCAACGATTCTTGTCCAAGATGGCACACTCCACGTGGGGGACAACTTTATTGCTGGCGTTGAAGTTGGGCGTGTAAGAGCGCTACTAGATGACCGTCTGCAAAAAACGCGTGAAGTTGGACCATCAAGTCCAGTTGAGGTGCTTGGATTAAATGGCCTGCCGCAACCTGGTGATGCTTTTCAAGCTGTGACAGATGCTGCAAAAGCACGGCAGATCGCAGTACTTCGCCAAAACCAAGCTAAAGAAAAGGCACTCGGTGGACGTGGACAGAAGGTAACCCTCGAGTCACTCCAGCAGCAACTTTCAGATGGAGAAACTAAGGAACTACCTATCGTTATTAAGGCGGACGTACAAGGCACTGCCGAAGTTCTCGCTCATTCCATAGGTAAACTCGGTGATGAGCGAGTGAAAACTGTCGTAATTCGAACTGCTGTTGGTGCCATTAGTGAATCAGATGTTCTTCTTGCCTCAACATCAAACGCAATTGTCATTGGCTTTAATGTTCGGCCAGACAGAAATGCGACCTCTATCGCAGAACGTGAAGGTGTCGACATTCGCCTTCATTCTGTCATCTATGACATTACTGATGAACTCAAGAAAGCAATGGCAGGACTCCTTGAGCCAACAACTAAAGAAACACAGCTAGGGCAAGCAGAAATTAGGGATATATTCAAAGTGCCAAAATTCGGTACAGCTGGAGGCTGCATGGTTACCGAGGGCATCATTAGTCGATCAGGTGATGCACAGGCTCGACTCATACGTGACGGAGTGGTGGTACACGAGGGCCGTATTGGGTCACTTCGTCGATTTAAGGATGACGTCACTGAGGTTAAGAGTGGACTGGAATGTGGCATTGCATTTGAACGTTTCTCAGATGTAAAGATTGGCGACGTAGTCGAGTCATTCACGGTTGAGAAAATCGCCGCAACTGTCTAACTGATTGGTGCCTGCTGTCGGACTTCTCACCATCGTCTTACACATTCCGAGTTCTCGCTCGCTCAAAGATAAAAGGCGAATAATCACGAGTATAAGAACACGCCTTCGCAAGTTCAATGTCGCAACTGCAGAGACAAACTACAATGATTTCCACAAACAAGCTCAACTTGACATCTTGACAGTTTCAAATCACAGAGATGGTGTCGATAAAATATTGACAAGTGTATTAACTGAAATTGACCAACATCACCCTGGTTTGATTAGTTCCAGTGAGCTCGAGTGGCTCACCTAGTATTACGATTACAGGCTATGGCAACGAGTACTCGAATGGAACGCGTTGCGGAACGTGTTCGAATAGAAATAAGCACACTACTAGCTCGAACAATACGGGATCCTGCTGTTTCTGCAGTCACGATTACCCACGTGTCCATGACTGCCGACTTACAACTCGCACGTATCTACTACACAGTCCTTGATCCTAACAGCCGTCAAAATACAGCACGCGGTCTTCGAAGAGCAAAAAATTACCTCCGGCGCTTAATCGGGCAGCGCCTACAACTTCGCCAGGTACCGGAACTTCGGTTTGTATTCGACGAAACTCTTGATCAGCAGGACCGACTTCAAAAAATATTTGCCAAAATAGAGAATGAGCGGCCAAATATGGCTCAAGAACTTAGCACCACAATTAATGATAACGGCTTAGAAAAAGAACATGACTTCTAGTTCTTTTTCCGACGTCGCCAACGCTCTAGCAAAATATGACCGCGTGGTTTTATCCTCACATGCAAGACCGGATGGAGATTCAATAGGTTCACAGCTTGCTCTCAGTCATGCGCTACAACATCTTGGAAAAACAGTTCGCATTATCAACCACGATCCACCACCGCCTTATCTCCACTCATTACCTGGCGTTTCTGCAATCGAGATCTCAGACACAGTCGAGCATGGCTACGATGCAGCAATTATCTTGGAATGCGGAATGCTGTCCCGCACAGAAGTTAATGGTCTTGACCGCAATGTAATAATTAACGTAGATCACCATCTCGGAAACGGGATGTACGGACACTACAACTGGCATGATGACACGGCTGCTGCCTGTGCCGAACAAGTGCACGATCTCATAAACGAACTTGGCATTTCGTTAACGTCTGAAATCGCAATCAATCTTTACGTTGGCATACTTACAGATACAGGTTCATTTCGACATGCAAATATCACGCCTCGTACGTTTAACATTTGCCGTCGTATAGCAGCAACTGGAATCGATGTCGCTGAGGTTTCGGCTACTGTCTATCAGAATAGCTCCGTTGGCAAAGTTAAACTGACAGGTGCTCTATTGGATCAAATGCAACTATGCTACGACAATCGCATTGCCATCCTGAGAATAAACGAATCTCTAATCCAGAAGACAGGATGCCTTCCGAACGACATGGAGGGATTAATTAACATGCCACTTTCTGCGAAAAGTGTTCAGGCTGTCATCATGATCAGAACGGAAGCTATCGACACTCGCGTGAGTATGCGCTCAAAAAATAATGTTGATGTCCGTGAAATTGCTGTTTCATATGGCGGTGGCGGCCACCGCAATGCAGCCGGATTTTCAACACAAATACCTCAATCAGAACTGGAATCAAAACTGATAACACAAATCCAAAAAGCCCTTGACGCTCAAGCCGGCTTAGGTTCAAGATCCATCGTCTGATCATGGATGGTGTAATCGTTGTCGATAAGCCTCAAAATATCACCTCACATAACGTCGTAGCTCGTGCCCGACAAATCTTTGGGGTTCGACGAGTGGGTCACATAGGAACACTTGATCCTATGGCGACCGGCGTACTTCCATTAGTTGTTGGAAAAGCAACTAGACTTGCTTCTCTACTAGCAGTCGGACCAAAAATTTATGAGGGATTAATTAAACTCGGACTCTCTACAGACACGTACGATATAACTGGAACCGTTGTAACTGACTCTCAAAATCGGTCTGGCTCTGGGCCGGTCAGGCCGCCTAACGAAAAGAGCATCGAAGAAATAGCAGTACGCTTTACCGGCACTTTTACGCAAATCCCTCCACCCTTTTCAGCAAAAAAGATCAAAGGGGTGCGCGCCTATCGACTTGCCAGAAGAAAAACACCTGTCACGCCAGAAGCCGTCAAGGTGACAGTGCACGAACTAAACATCCTTGGTGTTACCCCGACCCACATACGTTGTAGAGTCATTTGCGAACCTGGTTTTTATATGCGTTCATTGGCGCATGATCTTGGTTCAGTTCTGAGATGTGGCGCTTGTTTAGAAATGCTCCGTCGAGAGCAAAGCGGAGCCTTTAAATTGAAACAATCTATAGCATTTAACGAATTGGACAGTATGGAATCTGACATTGATAGTCATCTGCTATCGATGTCAGATCTGCTTCCTGACTTACCAAGACTCGTAGTAACGGCAACTGGTCAAAAGCGAGCTTCTCACGGTAATGATCTCTGTCGTTCCGATATCCTGTCAGCAGACCGAGAATGGGGAACCGAAACCGTCAGGCTTTTCAGTGAGCAAGGACAGCTATTGGCGATAGCAAAATCAAACGCGGACTTAATTTTGCATCCTATGATTGTTCTAGTGTAGGATGTGCTGTTGCGGTAAACGACTATAAAGGAAATAGAAAGAGGTAGTTACAAGTGGCGCTTGCCAAGGAGCGAAAGTCAGAGCTTATCGGCTCGTATCAAACACATAGCAGCGACACAGGTTCGCCAGAAGTCCAAATTGCGATACTGAGTGAGAGGATCAGTTACCTAACTGATCATTTCAAAACACACGCCAAAGATCATCACTCCCGTCGAGGACTTCTTAAACTGGTCGGACAGCGGCGTCGTCTTCTTGACTACCTGAAAAGTAAAGATTCCGAGCGATACACAGGACTTATTAAGCGACTCGGCATCCGTAAATAGACGCGAGACGAATGACCGGTCTCAAGCAAGACCGCCCTCCAATTCTCCGTCACTTAGCGAAAATCGAAACACTGGAGTAAGCCCCTATGCACACCATGCAAGTGAATGTCGGTCAATCCCCGTTGATAATTGAAACAGGTAAGCTCGCAAAACAGGCTGACGGCGCCGTCACTGTCAGGTACGGTGACACGGTTGTCATCGTAACTGCATGTGCCGCAACACAAGCGCGTGAAGGCATCGACTTCCTCCCTTTGACGGTTGACTACAGAGAGTATGCCTACGCCTCAGGTCGTATTCCAGGCGGTTTCTTCAAGCGTGAAGCCAAGCCTACTGAAAAGGAAGTTCTAACAAGTAGACTCATTGATCGACCACTTCGCCCTTTGTTTCCAGAAGGTTGGAGTCGAGAAACACAAGTCATTGCGTTTTTGTTGTCTGCGGATCCAGAAAACGACTCCGATGTTCTGGCACTTACTGGAGCCTCGGCAGCTCTTTCAATTTCTTCAATACCATTCTTGAGTCCGATTGCCGCTGTTCGCGTCGGTTTCGTGGAAGGAGAAATCATAATCAATCCGACGTTCTCTGAACGAAAAGTTAGCGACCTGGATTTGATTATCGCAGGTAGCTCTGATGCCATCATGATGGTTGAAGCCGGAGCGAAGGAAGTACCTGAAGACACAATGCTGAAGGCCCTTGAAGAAGGTCATGCTGCAATACGAACAATTGTTGCAGAGATAGAAAAAATGGCCGCAGAAATCGGTAAACAAAAAGCCGTTGTAGAGGGAACATCTGTTGATCCCTCTATTAAGGGTGAAATAGAGACGCAAGTTCTAGCGCCATTGACCGAAGCCATGCGTGTGAAAGATAAAATTGAAAATTACGCACAAGTCGATCGCGTGTATGACAGTCTCCTTGAATCCATCCCGGAAGATGACACAGAAAGAAAATCAGTTGTTGGTCATGTATTTAAGGAACTTAAGGAACAAATTCTTCGTAACGAAGTTCTAGAACACGGGCAACGACTTGATGGACGGCGGTTCGATGAAGTACGGGACATTTGGTCTGAAGTGAGTGTGCTTCCCCGCGTGCATGGCTCCGCGGTATTTACTCGCGGAGAAACCCAAGCATTAGTCGCGGCTACGCTGGGAACGGCCGATGACCAACAGAAAATTGAAAGTGTCGATGGCGAAAGCTTTAAGCGTTTCATGCTGCACTACAACTTCCCTCCTTTTTCCGTCGGTGAAGTAAAATTCTTGCGAGGACCTGGTCGTCGAGAAATCGGCCACGGTAATCTCGCCGAAAGAAGTTTGGCGCCAATGGTTCCTACGGAAGAAGCTTTTCCCTACACAGTTCGAGTGGTTTCCGACATATTAGAATCCAACGGTTCCTCCTCAATGGCAACAGTATGTGGAGGCACCCTAGCAATGATGGACGCAGGTGTCCCGTTGATAAGACCCGTCGCCGGTATTGCGATGGGCCTTATTCTCGATGAAGACAGTGGGCGGCATGCCGTTCTCTCAGATATAGCCGGTGCCGAAGACCACTACGGCGACATGGATTTTAAGGTTGCTGGAACAAGTGAAGGAATAACTGCTTTACAGATGGACATTAAGGTGTCCGGTATTACAACGGCAATCATGAAAGAAGCTTTAGCCCAAGCTCGGGCGGGACGTCTACACATTCTCGAAAATATGGGCAATACGATCGACTCCCCTCGAGAATCGATTTCTACCCACGCCCCCCGAATCATTACAATTCAGATCCCGGTTGGGAAAATCCGCGATGTCATCGGCCCTGGTGGAAAAACAATTCGTGGCATAGTTGCCCAGACCGGCGTTAAGGTCGACGTCGAAGACGACGGCCGTGTCAACGTTGCATCGACAGACGAGACGTCAGCGCAAAAAGCGATCAGTATCATTGAAGAACTGACAGCAAGCCCCGAAGTAAACAAAACATATCTTGGAAAAGTCCAACGCATTACTGATTTCGGTGCGTTTGTAGAAATTCTTCCTGGCATAGATGGATTGCTCCACGTATCTGAAATCGCTCATTACAGAGTCAATGATGTTCGCAAGGAACTTAATGAAGGTGATCAAGTAATGGTCAAGGTCATTAATGTCGATCCTTCTGGAAAAGTCAGACTCAGTCGCAAAGCTCTTCTTCCTGGTGGAGAAGATTCTGGTAGTGACACTCAAGGATCAGAAGGCGACCCGTCAAAGAATAACGACAAAACTTCTAGAAGAAATAGCTCAGGGGATCGATCTCGAACGTCAAGAAATCGAAGAGGGCCTCGCTAGCTAGGTAACGATTTTAGTTTCATTACAGCCGAGCTGTCTGACACTACTTTAACAACTTTCCAACAACATTCGACCATGCCGTGTGACCCGACGCCACCTAGTGCATATCAACTGAAATCAACTTAGACACGCCTGGCTCCTCCATTGTCACTCCATACAACCTATCTGCTATTTCCATTGTCTTTCTGTTGTGAGTAACTAAGACAAATTGGGTGCGTTCTTGAAGTCCTCTCAGCATATCGACAAAACGTCCTATATTAGCGTCATCAAGCGGTGCATCGATCTCATCAAGCAAGCAAAACGGACTTGGCTTGTATTTGAAAATTGCGAACATTAGAGCCATAGCCGTGAGAGCCTTCTCTCCACCAGATAACAATTGAATATTTTGAAGTCGCTTGCCTGGCGGTTGAGCAATAATGTCTATACCGCTCTCCAGTACATCTGTATCGTCCAACAATACAAGCCCAGCACGCCCCCCACCGAACAGTGTCTCAAACGTAAATTGAAAATGTTCATTAACAGCAGCAAAAGCTTCCTGAAACCGCTCTCTCGTTGTCTTGTCAATCCGCTTGATTGCTTCGTCAGTAGCTGCAATCGAATCGATTAGATCACGACGCTGGACTACTAAAAACTCATGTCTTTCCTCAAGTTCGTCAAATTGATCGATAGCCATCATATTTACTGGTCCAACACGATCAATCTTCAATCGTAACTGCTCCACGAGTTCATCAGTATTTGTGACTTTGTCATTGCCAACTTCAACCTCACCATCCTGTTCGTCAGTTTCACGACCAGAATTCTCATCGTCAAATTCCTCGCTAGATTCATTAACCGGTGCCGAAACAGTACGAAACAGTGACCGATCAGGAACCAAGGCACCTTCAGCTTCCAACCGTGAGACTTCTCTACCCGCTGCCTCCAGAGACATCTGGATAGTCTCAGCGCATGACTCGTTTAAATGGGACAACTCTGCCACTGCTCTCGCCCGATCGATCTTGCACTGACCAACATCTGACTTGACTTGATCGAGCGTAGTCCTCGCAGTGCGCACGTTCTCGTCCCGCGAGGAAATATTTATTCGAAGTTGTTCCGCTTTCCGATCGAGTGAAATTATCTCCTCCCGAAACCCTTCAAACGATTCTGCATCACTTCTACATTGCAACTCAGCGCGTTCAACTTCCTCTAGCAACCGTTCCCGCTCACTCGTTACGCGCTCATTCTCTAGCTCACGAGTCTGGATACGATGGCGAAAATCATTCTGCTGTTCTTCAAGTCGCCTGACATCTGCAGTCAATGCGGTGGCACGCTCTAGAAGCGCTGCGTGTGTGGCTTTCGCATCGGAAAGATTCTTTCGAAGTGTATTTACAGATTCTCTGGCCTCTGACAAATGGCCTTGCGCGATCATGAATTTCTCGTCTGCTACCCGTTGCTCGGTCTGAAGACGGCCAATCTCCTCACGCGCCTCTTCTTCTTTGGCCTCGAGTCCGTCTCGCTCTTCAGAAACCTGCCTTTGTTCAGTCTGAACCAACTTGAGTTTTTCATTTAACTGACCACGCCTATCTTCAAACTGCTGTGCCTGCATACAACTGCTGACAAGCTCTTTCTCTATTTCGTGTTGTTCACTCTTTAGTTTTTCAATCGCATTAAATTCGCGCGCTACATGTTCTTTTTTAGCTGCAAGTTCGCGAGACAACTCATCTATCGTTTCAACATCATGAGCAATACTGACTTGTGACTCTCGAATTTCACGTTTAGCAGCAAGCAAACCACGTGCACCTTGTTTTAGCCCGCCATGGAGCAGCTCAGAACCCCGTACAACTACTCCCTCTGGTGTAACAATAGGGTCATTGGTAAGTAACGCCGCCTCCGTCGCAATTTCTACTGACGGCGCTAACCAACGGCGTTTAAGAACTCGACCAATTACTGACTCACCAGTTCCAGAAATGCTGACGACACTAAATAGTGAACGGAGTCCCGGATGCGGCAAAACCTCTAACGTTTTACTGTCATCAGTATCACTATTAATCAGAAAACCACAACGACCTGCACCGCTTTTTGTAGCGAGGTCAACTCCATCGAGAGCATCTTGCCGAGAACCGACTACGACATACTGCAGTAGTTCGCCCAGAGATGCTTCAACTGCAATTTCA
>CAYFJM010000003.1:0-19922 GCA_964343415.1 uncultured Vicinamibacteraceae bacterium
TGATCAGATGACGCTTGATTATCTGAATTTAACAGGGCGTGACGATGCCCAAACGCGCTTGGTCGAGGTGTATGCTAAAGCTCAGGGGCTGTTTGGTTTCAATGAAGACCAATCGCTTTATAGCGATACCATTAAGTTGGATTTGGGGACAGTCGAGCCGAGTATTGCGGGTCCAAAGCGTCCACAGGATCGGGTGTCCCTTCACAAGGCTAAGGATGGATTTCAAAATGTCTTGGACGATTTGTCAACGGATCGGAGTGTGTCCGTTCAGAATGTTGACACGGCCGCTGATTCTGGTGCGGAACTAGAGGACGGCGCGGTTGTGATCGCCGCGATTACAAGTTGCACGAATACATCTAATCCAAGTGTGATGATTGCTGCTGGGCTTGTGGCTCAGAAGGCTGTGGCCTGTGGGTTGAAACCTAAGCCTTGGGTCAAAACCAGTTTGGCTCCGGGGTCAATGGTGGTGACCGAATATTTGACCGCTGCAGGTTTACTTGAACCGCTAGCTTCGCTCGGGTTCGGCCTCGTTGGGTATGGTTGCACGACGTGTATTGGTAACAGTGGTCCGTTGCCCAAGGCTGTCGCCGCAGAAATTAAAAAACGGGACTTGATTGTTACGTCGGTATTGAGTGGCAACAGAAATTTTGAAGGTCGCGTTCAATCACTTGTTCGTGCCAATTACCTTGCTTCACCTCCACTTGTAGTCGCTTACGCACTGGCGGGTCGTATGACGACGGATTTAACTACGGACCCACTCGGCAAGGACACGGAAGGACACGACGTGTTCTTGAAAGACCTATGGCCGTCTTCGCGAGAGGTGCAGGAGGCGATGAGTGCTGCCGTAAAGACAAGTCAGTTTGTTGAGAAATACAATAGTGTTTTTGATGGCGACAAACGGTGGCAAGAGCTTTCCGCGCCGACGGGGAAACAGTTTTTGTGGACATCTGATTCGACATACGTCCAGAACCCACCCTTTTTTGATGACATGACCTCAGATCCCGTACTTCCCACGGATATAACAGGGGCACGGGTACTTGCGTTACTTGGTGATAGTGTAACGACCGACCATATTTCACCGGCGGGTGCAATACCGCCAGACGGGCCGGCGGGAAAGTATCTTGTGTCCCGAGGCGTCGATCCAAAAGATTTCAATTCTTTCGGAAGTCGACGAGGGAACCATGAAGTGATGATGCGGGGCACGTTCGCCAATATTAGGCTCCGTAACCAGCTTGCTCCTGGAACGGAGGGAGGTTGGACGAGGTACCAACCCGACGGTGAAGAGATGACGATTTACGATGCTGGTATGCGTTACAAGAAAGAAGGAACGCCCTTAATCGTTATTGCTGGCAAGGAATATGGCTCGGGATCGTCTCGTGATTGGGCGGCCAAGGGGACCATGTTGCTTGGTGTTCGCGCGGTGATTGCCGAAAGCTTTGAACGTATTCACAGAAGCAATTTGGTGTTTATGGGTGTCTTGCCACTTTCATTTAAGGAAGGTGTGTCCGCTACGACACTTGGTTTAACGGGTGAAGAGTCGTTTTCTTTCGCTGGAATTAGTGAAAACCTTACGCCGCGAAGTGATCTTTCCGTTGTGGTAACACGTGAAGATGGGACGGTTACAGATTTTGTTGTAACTGTTCGGATTGATACTCCAGAGGAATTGAACTATTACCATCACGGCGGAATTTTGCCTTACGTATTGCGGCAACTCGCTGTTGCGTAAATTATTCCGATTGATTTATTGAGGAGGTCGCTGATGAGCCTAAGTACAAGTAAGTGCCGGTGGCTCGCCGTGAGCGGCGTAGCTTTGATTATGACTACATCAACAATCGCTCAGACGACGGAGAATACTCCGCCACAAGTTGAATGGAATCTTGCCGAGATTTACGAAAGTCTTGATGCGTGGCAGCGTGAAAAAAATGAACTTGATGGACGCGTGGCCGAACTAGAAGCTTTTAAAGGTCGTCTTGGGGAAAGCGCGGGGGTGCTGGCGGACGCGCTTGATGCAATTAGTCAAGTTGAAAAAGACGTCGTTCGACTCTATGTTTACGCGTTTCTTGAAGCCGATGAAGACCGTCGACTTTCTGCTGCGCAGGAGCGTCGTGGCGAAGCCGCATTACTGTTGTCTGAACTGGAACAAGCTGTTAGCTTTTTGTCTCCGGAATTGCTGGCTGTTGGCTCTTCTACGGTTGAACAGTACCTCGACACAGAGTCACGGCTGGACAAGCATGCGTTTAACGTACGAAACACCCTACGACAGGAACCTCACACGCTCTCGGACGAGGCTGAGTCAATTATTGCGGGGACAAGTTCGATGCGACAGGGGCCCGAGCGAATCTTTGCGATGTTGTCGAGTTCGGACATGCCTTTTCCCACCATCACGCTTTCTACGGGAGAGAGTGTGCGCTTGGATCAAGCGGCCTACGGTAAGCATCGAGCCTCGCAAAATCGGAGTGACCGGAAGTTGGTGTTCGATAGCTATTGGCAAGCATGGAAATCTTACGAATCGACACTCGGTCAGACGCTAGATACGCACGTCAAATCGCATGTGTTTGAGGCTACGGCACGGAAATATGATTCGGCGCTCGAGGCAGCACTTGCGGGTCCTAATATCCCGACTGAGGTCTATCGTAAATTGATCGATGCCGCGCATCGGCACTTACCTTCTTTGCATCGCTATTTTCGTTTGCGTCAGCGAATGCTTGGTCTTGAGGACCTCCATTATTACGATATTTATCCAACATTGGTTGCATCGAATCGCTCGTTCGACCTTAACGAAGCAAAGACGCTGTCGCTCGCGTCAGCGGCACCGCTTGGTGACGACTATGTGTCTATGCTGCAGACCGGATTTTCGGGTGATTGGATGCATGTTTATCCGCAGCAGGGTAAGGCTCCAGGCGCGTATATGTATGGGGCGATTTATGACGTCCATCCCTACCTACTGCTGAATTTCAACGGTGAATACGAAGACGTCTCAACATTTGCTCATGAATGGGGACATGCGATTCACACGATGTTGTCCAAGCGGGCCAACCCGTACGAAACATCAAGTTACGCTACCTTTACGGCCGAAATTGCATCGACTACTAATGAAGTGCTTCTACAGGAGTACATGCTCGCCCAAGATATTTCTGACAATGAGCGTCTGTTTTATCTCGGCACTGCACTTGAGGCAGTGCGGGGAACATTTTTTCGTCAAGTAATGTTTGCTGAATTTGAGTTGAAGATACATGAACTCGTTGAGCAAGGCGAGGCCCTAACTGGCGATCGAATGAGTGAGGTTTATGAGCAGTTGGTGCGGCGATACCATGGTTCGGACAGTGGTGTGCTGACTTACGATCCTGCCTATGCGATTGAATGGGCGTTTATTCCACACTTTTATCGAAATTTTTATGTCTTTCAATATGCAACTTCGATCGCCGGGGGGACGATGTTTGCCGAACGGTTCCTGACTGGGGACCAGCAAGCACGCGATGACTACCTAGCTGTTTTGTCTGCGGGTGGGTCACGCTACGCTTACGAACTGCTTCAGGAATATGGTATCGACTTAGCAACGGATGCGCCATACGACGCGCTCATTTCCCGTATGGATCGTGTTATGGATGAGATAGAAGTGATTCTTGATCGTCAAGCGAATTAGCCTAGAGGTTTGGTGGAATCAGTAACATTGCGATGACGCTCGTGATCGCACAGACGATGGCTACTATGCCGGTGTAACCTAGGACGTCGCCGAACTTTAGTCTCGTTACTGTCAGGATCGGAATTGCCCAAAATGGTTGAATCAAGTTTGTCGTTGAGTCACCATACGCGTACGCCAGCACGGTCGTCGTCGCTGACACACCGAGTTCTTTAGCCGCCGGTAACAGGTATGGTGCTTCGATGAGCCATTTTGAGCCTGCTGACGGTACAAAGATATTCATGAATCCTGAGTAGAAATAAACCACCAGTGGATAGGTCTCTGTTGTGGCAAAGGTGACAAACAGTTCTCCCAGCCAGCTGCCGAGACCGGTGTTGTTGATAACCCCAAAAATACCGGCGTAGAACGGGAATTGGAGGATGACGCCTGAGGCTGTTCGCGCACCATTTGAAAAGGCGCGGACTAAGTTCGACGGTCGTCCCTGAAGAAGTAACGCGGAGACAAGGAAGACGGCATTGTATGCATTAATCGTCCAGGTTGCGCCAAATCCTCTGGTGACCATCGAGTACCCTAATGGATAGCCGATAAGGATCGCTGCCAGAAAGATCCATCCACGAAATGATTCCATGCGGGTTGCCGGAGTTGTAGCTGGTTTTTCCTCCGGCAGGCTTGGAAGCATCTTCTCGATTTCATCGGTGGTGAGAGTTTGTGCGTTTTTTCGAGGGTGAAGCATTACAACGGTAGCTAACGCAAAGCAAAAAATCACACTGATATAGATCAGATTAAACGGGATAAAGAGACTCTCGGTAACCGGGATGAGTCTGTCTATGATGGGTGGACCGCTTGAAGGCTCAAGGAGTGGGTTTCCGGGTGTGGCAAGAATGAGTGGTGCTGATCCGGATAACCCACCATGCCAGACGGTACCGAGACCAAGATATGCAGCAGCGATGATTACTCGGATATCAGCCTTTGGATTGCGACGTGCGATAAACGGAACAAATAATGCAGATGCCACAACACTCAAGGCCCAATTGAAATAGCCTGTGACCATTGAGTACGCCCCGATCAGTGCGATGGCCTGAATAGGCTGATCTTTATTTGGTCTGGCGGCAAGCCAATCGAGAAATGCAAATACTGGGCGGGATGAAACGCAGGCGTGAGCCGCGATCATTGCAATTGAGAATTGCATTGCCAACTCAAGTAACGCCCACATTCCCCCACCCCAGGCCAACACTGATTCATTCAGACTCGCACCTGCACCGATCATCGCCAATGCGAGGGCGACGATTGTCAGAACCATGCAGACCACCCAAGAGTCGGGGATCCATCGTTGTGTGAAGCGACAGAGTCGGTCTCCGAGATCGCCGACGAGACCAACAACGCTACCTAGAGAAGATTGAGACAAGGATTTAAACCTATGTGGACCCTGATTCTGATACTTGTGGTGGTTTGGTCATCGAAAGAGCACCGAGTGAAATAAGCGATAACATTGTTGCACCGAAGAATGCGAGTTGGTAATCACCGAAAGTGTCGACTATAAATCCTGACAGTTGCGCAGATACCAGTCCGGCTATTCCCCAAGCCAGAAACAGCAGGCCGTAGTTTACTCCGAGGTGTTTTGTTCCATAGAAATCAGCTGCCGTAGCTGCAAACACGCTGAGAAGTGTTCCGTAGCAGTAGTAGACAACGAATACCCCGATCACAAAAAAGAGAACATTGGAACCTAGCAAGTAGAGCAGCGGCATCGCGACGGCTGAGACAATGACCATGAGCCGAAGCACATTCAGGCGGCCAAGTCCGTCTGAGAGCGAACCGGAGACCACTCGTCCTGTCGTATTCCCGACGGCTCCTACGACCAGTCCAATGAGCGCAACATTGGCGATTCCAGCCTCTCGCCCAAAAGGTACCAATTGGCTGATAAGTCCGAGACCTGCCATCGCTCCAAAACAGTACGCCGCAAAGAGAAGGTAGAAAGATCGGTCAGCAAGCATTTCGCTAGGTGTGAGGTCTCGCGTCACGGTCGTGACGGCAGGTTTGAGTTGACTGGGATCCCACCCTTCAGGTGCGTAACCGTCCGGCGGTGGTTTGAGTAGCCAAGCGCCTACGATGGCAATCAAAAAGAAAACGATTCCATAAATCTGAAACGTTGTTTCCCACCCGTAAGCCGGGAGTAACCATTCGTCGGCGATGGGGCCAAACACACCGGACCCAGCGCCATATCCGCCAACCGCAATTCCGAGTGCGAGGCCACGTTTGTCTGGGAACCAGCGTGAGATAACCGGAATGGCAACCGAGTAACCGATGCCGTTCCCGGCACCAGCGATTACACCGTACGAAATGTAGAGCCAAGTCAGTGATGTCGTAAGGCTTGCTAGAAAGAATCCAAGACTGAACAAAATGCCACCGATCACTGCAACTGTGCGGAAACCGAGCGTGGCGTGAAGCCGTCCGGCAACCACGAACATCACGGCCATTGTGAAGATGCCGATACTGAAGGTCCAAGAGGTTTCTTGCCGAATCCAACCGAATTCGTTTTCTAGCGGAAGCACAAAGACGCTCCAGGAGTAAAACACGCCGAGAACGAGGTTTAAGAGTGTACCGCCAATTAGTGGTAACCAACGGTTTGTATCGGCGTCCTGCGGTGCCGCGAAGCCAATTTGTTTCTTCATTCACCTCACCTCATCAAGGTTTTTGTGGCTTATCAAATGACATTCTACTGCTGGAAAGACTTTGTGCCACGCTTTGCCTGTTTGTTGCAATGTGTAGAATAAGCCTGCTTGATAGACAGGAGTGCTGAAGATATGTCGAAATCAAACGTATTTGGGATCATTTTTGTGTTTTCCTCGAGTGTATTACTCGGGCTTTCGGTAATACCAGAATCTCTGCAGGCTCAGTCTGATTTGTCGGGCATTTGGGAAATTAAACTTGACACGCAAACTGGCGAGCAGGTTTGGACTGCAACTTTTAATGAGAGCGGTGGCACGATCGCCGGCGAAATTGATATGAATGATGGCGAAGGGGTCTTGCCGCTTGAGGGTGCTGTCGACGGAAATATGATCAAGTGGGGATTTGTCGTGCCAGACCTTGATGGTGACATGCCGATTAATTTTTCAGGAGAAATTCAAGGCGGGACAACCATAAATGGTGATGAAGGTAGCTTTGTTTGGTATGGCACGGGTGTGTGGACGGGAATTAAGCAGTGAAGCCAATCGGTCACGCCAGTCGAGAGGGTGTCTGTTTTTGTTTTGTTCCAGGTAAAATTGACCGTCACGAACGTGTGAAGGCGCTACAATAAAACTGTATGGGAGCATTTCGGTCTAAGACCGTCGCTAGTATTGTCGCGTGGAAGTTTGCGGCCTTGGTGCTGTTGCCACTGATGCTTTCAGTGACAGCAGGATGTCCTGTTGGCCGGGACGTGACTCTGCTTGTTTACACTGAGACGGTGGAAAACACGGTGCCCGACCAAGTAGCAAGGATTACACCGTGTGATTCTCTCGAAGATACATTGTTGAACTTATTGAGTTTGCCTGGATTTACTCCGGAAGCAGGTCTGTTTCTAAGCCTGTTGCAAAGCCATGACGTTGTTGCCATGGGCCCTTCTATTGAGTCGAAGTGGGACATTGCTTCTCTATTTCGACCACCTCGCATTCGTACCTAGTGATCTTATTTTTCTGATTGTTGGTTCGGCTTGTCTTTATCGTTGGGAGCTCGTATGCCTTTGAAGCTACGTTATTTGGTTCGTGTTGTCTGTCTGTTTATGTTGATTGCTGCTGCGTCAATACCCACTGTGAGCGCACAACAGGGTGAGCTAGGCATGATAAACGGTGCGGTCATGGATGAAGTCGGTGGGGTGTTACCAGGGGTCACTATTACGGCGGAAAACTCGTCGACTGGTTTGGTGCGAAGTGCGGCGAGTGGTCCAAATGGTGCGTATACAATGCGGTTACCGGCTGGAAGTTATGAAATTACGGCCGCGTTACCTGGTTTTCAAGCTGCTTCCTTGATGGTTACGGTCGGGGCGTCGCCGATATTACGAGATTTTACGCTTGAGATAGCCGCACTTGCTGAAACAGTCAATGTTACCCGGAGTGATCAGTCACTTTCGACGGTGCCTAATTCCGTCGCTCTTGTTGAGTCTGACCAGATTGATTTCGCGCAGCGTAAGGCTTCAATGGATGAAGCGTTACGTGGGATTCCTGGTTTGTTGGTACAGAACCGTCGCAATTATGGATTGTCAGGTGGTGTTGGATTGAGCATACGTTCACCGCAACCACGATTCGGTTTGCGCGGTATTGCGATTGTGCAGGATGGAATTCCTATTACGACAGCTGACGGTACAACAGAGCCCAGTAATATCGATCTCGGTTCGGTTCGTCGTGCCGAGGTGATTCGTGGCCCGAATTCAGTTTTGTACGGAAACTCAGCTGGTGGTGTGATTAGTTTGTTTACGGAAATCGATCAGACACGACGATTCACGGTAAGGCCCGACATCCAGTTTGGTAGCAATGGCTATAACCGGCAGCAAATACGAATGGACGGGCATAACAATAGCGGCACAGAGTTTATGGGCAGCTTTAGCCGATTCGAAACTGATGGATGGCGTCAGCACAGCGCTGCAGAAATCCGACAGACGAATATTCTTGTTCGGCAAGGATTGTCTTCCGGAACAAGGTTGACCGGTATTTTTAATCACTACAATTCTCCGTTTGCCGAGAATCCCAGCATGATGAGTTTGGCTAATGCCAGAACAGATCCCAGAGGGACGCGGTTTATCGCAAGAAAGCAGCACTGGGGTGAAGCTACGGACCAGGGGCAGTATGGTGCAACGATTGAGCATAGTTTTGGCACTCAAATGTTTCGTGCCACAGGTTGGGGGGTGACGCGAGAACTCGCTGCATCCAATCCTTTTCGATGGATTGATTTAAATCGATCGGGTGGTGGGTTCCGTTCCGAGTACCTTGGTACGCAAGGCATTGTCCAGTGGAGTATGGGAGTTGATATCTCCTCGCAGGGTGACAAACGTGCAGAGTATGGAAATAACACCGATTGGTTGACGACGCCAGTATGGGTCAAGGGAGATTTAGATATTCGACAACTGGAAGACGTGCTGTCGGCGGGGCCTTTTGCTCAAGTCAGTGTGACACCACATAGCCGTGTCACCATGACAGCTGGCATTCGCTATGACTATTACAACTTTTCTGTGACTGACCAAGACTTGGCGGATGGGAATGATTCAGGTGAGCGTACGATGAACGCAGCGAGCCCGTCTGTTGGTCTCACGTTTGCTGCAGCACCTACAGTGAATCTTTTTACTAATCTGTCGACGGCATATCAGACCCCGACGACCGTGGAATTGTCGAATCGTCCTGACGGTGGTGGCGGATTTAATCAGTTACTTGACCCGGAACGTCTGCGTAGTTTTGAGGTGGGACTTCGGGGGCTTTTGGAGCCTGCGCGATTGCAATATGAGGTTGCCGTATATCGTGCACGCTTGTTAGACGCGTTTGTTTCGCAGCAGTCAGCAGATGAGCAGACATTCTTCGCCAACGCTGGAGAATCTGCACGGAATGGGGTGGAATTGTCACTAAATTGGCGGCCGGTCTCGAGAGTTCGTGCTCGCATGGCCTATACCCACCAAGACTTCACCTTCGAAAAATTTGTGACTAGTAGTGGCACAAACTATTCTGGGAAGCTTGAACCTGGAGCGCCGCCGAATCGACTGTTCGCGGGTCTTGATTACGCGGCGAGTGGTTTTCGGACAAGCGCCTCGGTACGATGGGTTGACGATTTTTTTGTTGACAATGGCAACACGGTATCGAACTGGGCTTACAAGGTTGTTGACCTCAGATTTGGATTTGACAGTCTGTTTGGGAACACAGACTTGCGACCGTTTTTCGGCATCGACAATTTATTTGATGAGCGATATAACTCATCGGTGATTGTGAATGCGTTTGGCCCACCAGGAGCCAAGCGGTACTTTGAGCCTTCACCAAGTCGCGAGTTTTATGTTGGTGTGACAGTTGGGTTCGGGGTGAACTAACGGTTCATCCGGTTGCCGGTTAGTCGGGTTTGATGCCGGCGAGTTGTTTCGCGTAGTTCACGCTGGGGACGATATCGTGTTGTCGCCAAATAGTCATTTTTTCGGCTTCAATACTCCCTTCAGCGTGAACTGCCAGAACAGCCTGATAACCGGCAAAGTCAGTCGCCGTGATTTCAGCGATCAAATTCATTAGCTTTAGTCGGTTTTCGGCAGATGTTTCTGCCGCACCGAGGTACTTGTCGATGACTGTGCGAAGCTGTTCATGGTTGAGGTCTTCCTGACTGGGCCCCGTGACCAACAAACCACCTGCAATATCTTGCACCCAGGCGAGTGCCTGATGATAGTTTGTTGCAAAATACAACTTAGCGATGTTAATGAGTTCGGCATTGGGAACGGCGAACTGGCCGATGATTTTTGCCTCGCGGGCAGCCTCTCTCGTCATGCCGCGGCAGATCTGAGCATAACTAATTAGCTTCGCGAGTTTGTCACGTACATGACCCGCTTTGAGGATTCCGTTGAACTCGGCCATTAGGTGTGATGCGCCGACAAAGAGATCAACCAGGGGGAGCTTGTAACTGACCGCTGTAAAGCGATGAAACTCAACGAAGGTTTTCGCCAACGGTCCTGCCATCTTGACTTCGCCGTTAAGGAATACCCGGTCCCATGGTACCTTCACGTTTTCGAAGATCGTCAAGGTTTCCATCATCTTGTGGTGGGCGCTAATTGGGTGCTCGAATTCGTTTCCGCTTCGTCCATATCCACTGGCAACCATAGAAAGCCCTGGAGCGTTTGCCGGAACAGCACATGCGATCGCGTATTTCTCCTCTCCCGCCGAAAAATTTCTGGTTGGAAGCACAATGATTTCGTGGGCGTTGGTCGATACGGACGTATGAATTTTTGCACCGCACAAGGTAATTCCATCGGCATCCTGTGCTGTTACATGAACGTAGTAATCCTGGTGATTTTGTTCTGACGGACCTTTGCCGCGGTCACCTTTCACGTCGGTTTGGGCGACCGCGATTGCTAAATCGTTATCCCGACAATGTGTGTAAAACCGTTCGACACGGGAAAGGTAGTCGGTGCCATGAATACGATCTGTCTGTGCAGCGATCAAATGTAGTGCAAAGAGTGCGTCGGTTCCAATTTCTTTAACCAGAACCACCAGCGTGCCGCCGAGGGCTGTTGATCGTTCGATCAGAGCACTACGCCGCAGTAAATCTTCTGCTGTGCGAGGTATCTGATAATAGCGAGAATATGGTCCGTGTTCTCCGTTGACGACTGCGAGGGAAGCTTCCTTATCGTCGTGAGCCATTCGATAGTCAATCGCAGCATGTTCAACGGCGAGACTGATGACCGGATGCGTGGTTACATCATCTACTCGCTCACCTCGGTAGTAGACCACCCGACCATCACGAAGACTTTCTTTGTACTGTTCAGCTGTTTGAAGGGCCATATTGTTTTGATCTTGGCACCAGGATGCTTGAAAAGCCAGTCTACATCGATTGCGGGGCTAAGAACTGGTGTATGCTGAGCGCTCTTTTAAAAATAATCCGTGTCACATTCGCCGTAGGGGTTGATACCGTCCATGACTGTTGAAGCGAAGCCAACCATTGACCGAGACCACGCGCTTGAAGTGGTACAAAGATTCCAGAACGAGGCCACCAAGTGGCTTTACGGCCTTGACGAAGCAGCACGTATCCTCTCATGGGCTTTTTTCACTCTCTTGCCGTATACGGACAAACTTAGCCAGGGCAAGTTACTTCGACAACCGCACGTCATGTTTCGAGGACCGACCGGAACGGGGAAGACGGATTTGGTTAGTGCGTGCGCGATGGCGATTGATGCCAAGTTTGAGCGTATTCAGGGCCTTCCGACGTATATGCCAGAAGACATTCTTGGTTACGAAACGATTGTCGAGGAAGTTGATGGCACACGAAAGATTAACTTCAAGCCTGGAAAATTAATGGCGCATATTGTGCTCATTGATGAGGATAATCGCCTATCAGGAAAAACTAAAGCAGCGGTGCTTGAAGGGATGGAGGAAAGTTCAGCGACACTGAGTTCTGACTACGGGAATCTTGCGGAGGGCAAGATGCTTCCGCTCTTTCCTTTGTCATGCGATTACAACGATATTACCGGCCCGCGGTTTTTTATGGTCATTTGTACCGAAAATATTTTTGGTGAAGAAGAAGGGACTTTTGCTAACCCAGTCGCACAGCTGGATCGGACGACCATTTCCATTAACATGATGGATCCAGAGAGTGAAGATGATGAGTTCAACATTACGGCTGGTAATGTTGTTGGTAAAAAAGTTGAAAAGTTAACGAATCTTTATGAAGTGTTAGATATAGCTAACCATATTTTCGATACGGTAAAGATGTCGGATTACGCTCAGCAGTACAAGGTTCGTTTGATTCGGAACACAAGACCGCACCGTGTCCAAGGCCGAGCAGCTCGTACAGTAAAGGAGTACATTCGAGTCGGAATTTCACCACGGGTGCACT
Organism: uncultured Vicinamibacteraceae bacterium; assembly: GCA_964343415.1. Taxonomy (GTDB): domain Bacteria; phylum Acidobacteriota; class Vicinamibacteria; order Vicinamibacterales; family UBA8438; genus DTWD01. The sequence goes on from CAYFJM010000003.1 coordinate 12,185, forward strand.
TTCATATCGAGGCGGTGGCGAGAACGTTTGCCTTTTTTAACGGCGACACGATCATTACCCCAGACCACATCAAGGCTGTCGCGGAACCTGTTCTTGCGCATCGGCTGGTTCTTCGTGAAGGCATGGAATTCTCAGTCAACAAAGAAGATTTACTTCAAAAGGTTATCCAGGATATGGAGATTCCTCCTTGGAAGTAGAGGAGGTGTTTGCACGGTTTCGCGATATTAAGCACGGAATCAAGGCCATCAAGAAATCCACTTCCATTCACTACGGTGATCACAAGAGTGGGTTCAAAGGATCGGGCTACGACATTGTTGGTGTTGATCAGTGGCGTCCTGGTCAGCCGCTAAAAGACATTGCGTGGTCTCTAAGTCTTCGTACTTATCCAGAAAAGATTTTTCGTATTGAGCGAATGGAGCCGAAAGAGCTTCGTACTCTCTTGGTGGCTGACCTGTCGTATTCCACGTTGTTCCAGATCTCGCACGCGAGCAGTAAAGCGTTGTTATTGCTTGATCTCATCGGAAATATTGGATTAACGAGAGCGAATGTGCGAGATCCTGTCGGGTTGCTCGGATTTTCAGACCAAATCGAATTATTCGTGAAACCAAAGCTCGGTACGTCGCAAGTGTTTCATATCGCACAGCAAATTTTCGATAAATTGAAGTTACAGCGAGAATTTCCAACTAAGCGGACAGCGGATTTTTCGGTGCCATTTAGATTTATGGCTTCTCGCCTCAAGAACAGGCATTCGATTATCTTGCTCTCAGATGTGGTTGATATGGTCAACGACCAGGCAGCCATAGATTTTAAACTCCTTCGCATGTTGGCGGCGAAGCACGATATGATGGCGCTGATTCTTGATGATCCTGATGAGTTCAAGGTTCGGAGTCGGCTCGGTTACATTCGGATATCCGATATGGAGACGGGGAAGCAGACCGTTATTTCAGCTCGTAAAGCGGGGGCGATAAGGCGTGAAATTGAGGAGCGACGTACTGAATTGCAGTACCAGCTCAAGCATCGGAGTGGCGTTGATTCTGTGGTACTGACGCCCAAGAATCATGTTGAAGAGCTACCGAAGTTTTTTATTGCTCGAACGGCTCGATAGGAATATTTACTAATGAGACAACAGGTACTCGCATGCATGGTTGCTGGTTTGATTGGTGGGAGCGCGAATGGTTTAGCCCAGGAACCGACTCCTGTTTCAGGTGTTGACACCTCCATGATTCGTATCGAAACACTGGAACTTGAACCGACAGTGGTAAAGACAGGAGACGTCATAACCCAGACCTATCGTGTTCGATTCCCGGATCTAATTTCAGATGGGCGAGAAATTCTTATTCTTGAAGATCGGATGGTTCCTGAGAATCTACCAGTGCACCCGTTTGAAGCTGTTTCACTCGAGGTATTTAAGAGCCAAGTCGACGATGAGCATATCTGGGATTTTGAGTATGGACTTCGTTTAATTGCGCCGGAGAAAGCTGTTTATGTTGTTCCATCATTCAGTTTCTACTACCTGATTCGAGACCTAGGTGAAGACATTGAAGATGCGGAAATTCAACAAGTCGATGGAGGCCAGGGTTTGGTTCGCTACGTGTCCACGATGACGGATGTTCCAGTACTCGATATCCGAGATTCAATCGAGTTGGGTGAGTTTGGTACCCAAGCGGCATTTTATCGGACTCTCGCGTGGACGGTTGCGCCGTTGCCACTTCTTGTCTGGTTTGTGTTCTTAATTCGGCAGGCGCGGAAACCGAAGGAAATATCGATGGAGGCTGCGAAGGAACTTGAAGAACTGGAGCGACTGGAGGCTCAGATTCCGATACCGCCTTCGATTTGGGAAGCACGTAGAACACTGCGACGGAACGTCCAGGCGTTGGAAGAAGCCGCGGTCAATGGCAATGGAAACTTGAATGAACTTGAGCGAGCCCTTGTGATTTCTAGTCGCGAGTACCTCCAGGCGGAATTGCCTGACCTGACTACCGGTGATACACCGAAAGATATCCAACGCCATGTGGAGGCCTTGAAGGACGGTGGTCGCAAAGAAGCCTTGGTGGTATTGGCCGGTCGGTTAGCGATCTATCATCGAGGTCTTGAAGAGGGCGGTGCTAGTGCGACAATTGAGGATCCGATTGAGGAAGCTCGGATATTGGACTCATCATTAACAGAATTGCGACCACACATTCAATTCTGGCGTTCCGTGACTGGTGTTTTTGGGCAGAGGTAATATGTTTCTTCCGTGGAACGATTTTTTTGCGTTTATTGTCGCCAGTCTCAACGAATTAGTTGAGACCGAAATGGCACAAGTGCGTTACGGGGATGTTGGCTTGGCGTCTGTCCTTGGTGTGATAGTTGGTGTGTCTGCGATGGCCGCAGTCGCGCGGTTAGTTTTTCGGCGTCAAAAGCACGCTAGACAACATTCTGGTCATGTGATTAATCCGAAATATCAAAAAGGTCTATGGATTCGCGCTGCACATACCCTTCCGAAGGTTTTTGTTGCCGGGGCCTTGGCGCTGATGCTGTTTGCGGCGGCTGATCCGTTTCTGACGGCTACTGAAGAGGTAAGTGGTTACGTGGAATCGCGTGTGCGAGTTGATTTGGTCGACACATCAGGTTCTATGGCATGGGAATTTCCTGACACTGGCAAGTCAAAAGCGGAAGTTGCCCGCGATGCTCATTTGCGATTTCTAGAGATGCGGAAGGAAAAGAATGACCGTGTTTCGTTATGGCTGTTTTCAACGTATCCCTACATGGTTGATGACTTCGTGATGGATGACGAGTTGTATTTCTTTCAGGTGTGGGATGCGCCATATGTAATGACGCAACGTCTTGATAAGGCAATGGTGGTGCCACGCGATAAGGTGCGTATTGTGCCGGCAGAGGGAGACACCAACATTATTCGTCCCTTGCAATCAATCACTAAGCAGTTCGATCAGGATGAAGCGGCACTTGGTGGTGGCCAAAATCAAAACCGCGCGGTATTGATTGTTACCGACGCAGCGGTGGACGAATTTCCCGACTCAGAATTTGCGGCACTAAACCAGCGCAATATTGTGCCTTACATTATTTACATCAATACCAGCGACGCGAGAACAGCGATGATTGGTCATCCGAGTACGCCGCGGTTGATAGAGATGATTCGAGAATATGGCGGTGACTATTTTGACGTAACCGATGAAGATAGTTTGACGGAGGCTTACCAGGCGATTGACGAACGTGAAGCAGTGCGTGTCGAACAGAAACATCGTGCACTCAAAGTGCCAATTTATTCACGGTTTCTTTTGTTGGCGATGGGTCTTCTTGCGGTAGGTATACCAATGGGCTTGGTGGCTGAATTGCTGTGGGGCACCACTCCGTAGAGGTTTTGAACTGAAGAGGGCACACTGATGCGAGTTACAGACTTACTTGATAAAGAAAAGAGTTTTAAGTACCTGGTGGGTTTCGTTTTGTCGGTTCTCTTCCTGGTATTGGTGGCGTTTCCGTCACAGACCCTTGCTGGTTTTTATACACACCTCAATGGGTTGAGTGAGGCAATTTACCGGGGAGATTACGAACAAGCAGATCAAGAATTGAACTCGGTGAATAGTTTTTATGAAGACAGCCGTAGCGTCGGAATGAGTTGGTTCGCGGATGCGTACCTCTTTACGGATGCGTTCCTGCAGCAGGCTTCTTATAACTATTTGACCGGAAATTATGAGGCTGTAGTTCGAGATTTGTCTGACGAGATTGATGATCCGCGTGCGTCGCATTTACTTGCAAGCGCTAAATTTCAATTAGCGAGGCAGCGCTATCGATTAATTGCGGATGATGATGAAACTGGTGAGGCGCAGAAACTTGTCATCATTCAGGAAGTACTTGATGATGTGAATGCTGATTACGAGCGCGCGTTACGTAGTGATACAAGTGATCGTTTTGATTACAAGTGGAATTACGATCTCACAAGTGATCCTGACGCTGTGCGGCGTGCCCTTGAACCTTTGCGTGAAGCGGAGCCCCCCCAATTGGAACAGATGCGTGGTGAGGGAACGCCGGTTCGACGACGTCGTGGCTAACTTATTAGGTCACGGTTATTAACTAGTACAACAGCATGAACGAGTTTCAAGCGGCCCTTCGTGAAAGTGTCGAATTTCAAAGTCCTGAGTACCTTGCGATTATTCCAGTTGCAGGGTTGGTGCTAATTTTTGGTTTACTCATCTTTGCACTCAGGACCAGTCTACGACCGTCCAAGACACATGGGTCATCCTACCCACTATTCGGTCATATTAAGTTTTGGTTTTTTTCGACTGTTGCTTTGGCCGTGCTTGCAGTTGCGGCAGCGCGTCCGTTTTGGGTGTACGGGGGGGCCAGTTTTAAACGAGGCGATGTTGATGTGGCTGTGGCTGTCGATGCTTCTGCCTCAATGTGGGTGCGCGATCTCGGACCTTCACGTCTTGAACTCGCAGTGCGAGAAGCACTGACATTGTATACACAGGAAATTCTTACGCCCGGAGACCGAGTGGCGCTGTTTGTGTTTGGAACGACAGCGTTGCGCCAAGTACATCTATCATCAAATGCCGAACGGTTTATTGAGCAGGTAGGGCAAATTGGACCGCCGGAACAGCTATCTGGCGATGCGTTTCCGTGGGATTCTGATGTTACAACCGCATTTGAGCATGTGTTCCAGTCGCTTGATAACCAAGATCGATTCGAAAGCGGCGACGAAGATTGGCAGCCGGAGGAGCGCAGTGACCGCGTAGTGTTGTTGTTTACGGACGGGGATTTTGCGTCTGACAATGAGCAACTTGCGAGACTTGATCAGGCTTTGGCGGAGTTTCGGCGGCGCGGTTTATCTGTATATCCCGTTGTTATAGGGTCGCGTACAGGCGTAAATCTCGACTCAGTGTTGCTCGAGTACGTGCGTGGTATCGACTACGATGCGACACTAGAAGCTGACCTTGAGGGGATTCGAACTCGGCTTAATCCCGATAGCGTCGCAACCTTCGATCAACGCGCTGGAGGCCGTTCCTTTGTTCTTGACAGTGCGGGACTATCGGCGGCTGCTTTTCTTCGGAATGTCGTCGATGGGCACCGCAGTATCACCTTTCAATTAATTCCTGCTGAAGACAAACAAGAGGTCTGGCAGTGGGTTGTGATTTTAGCTGTCGCGTTTCTTGTCATAGCCATGTTGTTTTACTGACAGGTTTCCTACTGAGCCTTGTGGTTAGCGGTAACTCTGAATACACGTCGTTTTCTCCATCCTACGATGTTGCTCGGCAACGTTTTCTTGAAGCTTCACGAGATGTACATGCACAAACTGCATCGTACCCGGTGGACCAAGTAGGTCCGACGGGTGAGTCATTATCGATTGATGTTGCGTGGGTTGGTGCTCGAGAACCGACTCAAGCGGTCGTTGTGACCTCCGGATTGCATGGAGTTGAGGGATTTTTTGGTTCTGCGGTGCAATTAGCGTGGCTCGCCAAATTGGCGAGGGGAGATGTTGAGTTGCCACCGAGGACCACAGTTGTTTTGGTGCATGCGGTTAACCCATTTGGTTTTGCATGGCAACGTCGGACAGACTCACGAAATGTAGATCTTAACCGAAACTTTGTAGATCGACTTGCCGGGGAGAAGTACTTTGGGATTCCAGATGGTTACGGATACGTACGAAAGTTTCTTGCGCCGGAGACCGCACCGTCGTGGTTGTCGTACCCTACCTTTCGACTTTACGCGGCATGGCTTGTTGCGCGTTACGGTGCAGAGATTTTACGGACTGCGGTGGCATCAGGTCAGTACGAAGATCAGAATGGTTTGTTCTTTGGTGGATATGTTCCATCAGAGTCGACGGCACTTATGCGATCTCATTTTTGGTCCTGGACTCGTCGGGCAAAGGCTGTGGTGCATCTTGACCTTCATACCGGGTTAGGGGCCTTTGCTGACTATCAACTTTTTGTTGAACAACCGCACGCACAACATCTTCAGTGGTACTGGACACATTTCGACCATGAACACGTTGTTTCTGTTGCTGAGCGAGGTCAATACTATGCTCAGGGCGTTATGGGAGCTTGGTTAGCGAGGCATGCGCCAGTCGAGTACCGTTTTTCCTGTCTGGAGTTAGGAACCCATTCAATGCTTCGAGTGTTGGCGGCGCTTCGAGACGAGAATCGCCTACATCATTACGGCTCACCAGAGTCATCTGCACAACCCAGAACAAAAAAAGAGTTACTGGAATGCTTTTGTCCTAGCAGTCACTTATGGAGACGGAAAGCAATAAAGTATGCACTTCAAGTACTTAACCAGGCCGTTACCGCTTCCGTTCGTCTTGCACGAGATACGCTATCAGGTCCCTAGCTTTTCCAGCGAGTCAAGAAGTCTAAAAAACAATTTCTGGGACGGTCTCATCAAACAGTAACTCTGGTTCAGTTCCATCCTGGATTTCTTCAATGGACACACCAGGTGCACGTTCAATTAGTCGGAGCCCCTCAATTGTCACATCAATTACTGCAAGAGACGAGATTATTCGGTGCACGACATTTTTTCCGGTTAGTGGAAGCGTACACTCGGCGAGGATTTTTTTGTCACCGCCTTTTGAAAGATGGTCCATTACAATCAGTAACCGTTTCGCACCATAGACGAGGTCCATGGCCCCACCTGGCCCTTTAACCATAGATCCGGGAATCATCCAGTTTGCCAAGTCACCGGAGGCCGAGACTTGCATTGCACCGAGAATCGAAAGATCAATATGACCACCACGAATCATTGCGAAACTTTGTGTACTGCTAAAGAAGCTGGCTCCTTTAACGGTAGTAACGGTTTCTTTGCCGGCGTTAATGAGATCTGCATCGATTTCGTCTTCTGTGGGATAAGGTCCTATTCCGAGCAGCCCATTCTCACTCTGTAACATGACGTGTGCGTCAGATGGAACGAAGTTTGCGCACAGTGTTGGGATGCCAATACCGAGATTGACATAATTCCCGTCTTCGATTTCTTTTGCCGCACGACGTGCGATTTGCTCTCTATCGAGCGCCACACTTACCTCCGAATTGTGGTTTAGTTTGTTGACAAGGCGCGCTTAAGCCGACCGTGTCTTTCGACGTTCTATTACTTTTTCTTGGTTTTCTCCAATGACAATTCGATCAACGTACACGCCAGGTGTATGCACGGTGTGCGGATCGAGCGTGCCACACGGAACGATCTCTTCGACCTCCGCCACGGTGACTGTGCCGGCTTCCGCCATTGGTGGATTGAAATTTTGCGCGGTCATCCGGTAGACAAGATTTCCTTCTTCATCTGCTTTCCAGGCTTTGACTAATGAAACATCAGCGTGAAGCGCCGTTTCGAGAACCTGCCAGCGTCCATTTAGCCGTCGAGTTTCCTTGCCATCACTTAGCGGTGTGCCGTATCCCGTTGGCGTAAAAAAGGCCCCGATGCCAGCACCACCAGCGCGAATGCGCTCAGCCAGTGTCCCTTGCGGGTTAAGTTCGACTTCAAGTATCCCATCAAGGTATTGGCGTTCGAATAGTTTATTTTCTCCAACATAACTTGCGATCATTTTTGTGACTTGTCGAGTTTCAAGCAGAAGGCCAAGTCCTGCACCATCCACGCCCGCGTTATTGCTAATACACGTCAGATCAGTGACGCCTGAATCACGAAGCGCAACGCACAGATTTTGTGGCACACCACACAATCCAAAGCCTCCCACCATGAGCGTAACTCCATTCGTTAAGAGGCCGTCCAAGGCTGCGCTTGAACTCAAAAAAATTTT
>CAYFJM010000004.1:0-19579 GCA_964343415.1 uncultured Vicinamibacteraceae bacterium
GATGCGCATGGTCTAGTTGCTTGATGGTGTCGTGTGGAATATTGTTTCTAAGCTGTGATGTCATGGGGTTGTTATTTGAGATGGCCTGTATCGCGTCCGACAGTAATAAACGCATCGACAGCTTTTTCTAAGTCGTTTTGGGTGTGCGTGGCCATCGGCGTGACACGGAGACGCGCTGTGCCGGCAGGGACCGTCGGTGGTCTGATAGCGGAGACGAGCACGCCAAGCTTGAACAGAGCGTTACTGAGTGCAACGGTAGTTGCTGCGTCACCGACCATTACCGGAATGATCGGTGAATTGCCAGGATTAATCTGATAGCCGGCCGCGCCCAGTTCCTTTCTTAGAAATCGCGTGTGATTCCAGAGTTGCTCGCGTCGTTCTGGTTCTTGAATGATGACTTGAATGCCCGCAGTGGCTGATGCTGCTACTGATGGAGGTAATGCTGTCGTATATATAAACGTTCGGGCTTCATTGATGAGTGTATCGATTAATATCTGACTTCCAGCAACGTAGCCTCCAAGGGCACCGATTGCTTTGCTCAGTGTGCCAATCTGGACAGCAATGTCCGCCCCAAGTTTAAGCTCTTGCACGAGGCCTCCGCCGTGCGGGCCGAATATTCCAGTGGCGTGGGCTTCATCAACGATGAGTAGTGCATCGTAATCTTTGGCAATACTGACAAGTGCGCTTAATGGAGCCAGGTCACCATCCATAGCAAAAACAGATTCGGTAACAATCAAACGTCGGCGGGTAGGGCCGGCCGTCGAAAGTAATGATACGAGGTGCTCAACATCGTTGTGGCGATAGATTTTTGTGGCGGCATGAGAGAGACGACATCCATCGATAATGCTTGCATGGTTAAGCGCATCGCTGAAAATAACATCCTCGGATGTCGTTAGTGCGGGTAGAACGCCCGTGTTGGCGTGATAACCAGACGATAGTGCTAGTGCTGCCTCTGTCTGTTTTAACTGGGCAATGGCTTGCTCAAGTTTGGAGTGCGGAGATGATGTGCCGACAACCAGCCGGGCGGACCCCGCGCCGGTTCCGTAACGAGAGACCGCTAACTTCGCCGCACGAGTGACCATGGGGTGACTGGCGATGCCTAGATAATCGTTTGAGCAGAACTGAAGAATCGATTGTCCATCGACTACAATGCGAGGCGCCATGCCACTTGAAATTGGGCGAAGATGTCGCCGGATCGCTGCGGATTCCCGCGCATTTAGATGCGCACGAAGGTCATCATCGAGTGACGAGGTTAATGGCGTTTTGCCCATCGCGCCGACATCGTACCACGCGTCGCCGTTAGTTCGAATGTCCTCTCTATGAGAGATGTGGCAAATAATCGAAACAGAAACTCTAATAACGGAAAAGGTACTGAAACTTCGTGAAAAACGCCCGCCGTTGACGTTGCAGTTCCGTGATTAAGTACCGTTCATCATTAAAGTTAGTCATCTCTTTGAGACGATCGTCATAGCCGACATAGAAGACTGTGCCGGCGTTGACTCGGTAAGTAAACAAAAGGTTGACACCGACTGAACCGCTGTCCGTATTGTGCTCAAGAATATTTCTGACCAGAAATCGATCAGTAAATTGGTAAGTGGTTAATTTTCTGAAGATCTTAACGTCAAATTCAAGTAGATCGGTTGTCGTATTTCGGAATCGACTGGTATTGATATCAAGTCGTGTATTTAGTCGCGACGTTGGTCTTACGGTGAGGCCCATGTTGTAGTCAAAAAATTGACCAAGGAAAGGGTTTTCGACAAAACGAACTTGGTCTCCCCAGTTCAGGCTATAAAACACGGAGAATCGACGACTTGAGTTGACGCTATTGTTGATACGAAAACGCTTCTTGTAAAAATTAATTCCGCGATACCGTTCCATCTCCTGTCGGCCATCGGCTCGAACAAAAATATTTCGTGCAAATCGAAGATTCAGATCTGCTCGAAAGTCTTCGTCCTGTAGGACTCCGGCATGATCAACATTACGGAGATAGGAAAATCCTGGCCCCCAACTAATGAGCCAGTGTTCAGGCCACCAGTTGTATTCGATGTCGGCATCAAGGCGTTGTGTATCTACCCGGCGAATAAACCCGGTCTGTGTGTCAAAATCTGGATCGATTACGTTGTACTGGAGACGATAATTCAAATGTCTCGCGTCTCGGCGAAATCCAATGTCATACATCGGACCGCTTTTCGTCGCTCCGTCAAGTGTTCGATTGTCCGATGCGACGGCGACGAATTGTGCGCTGTGGGTTTGACCCATCCGAAACCGACCGTCAATCCCGGCGGTTCGGCTAAACGAATTAAAGAACTCCCGGTCGGTGACGATTGCGCCTAAATAGCTTTCCGTGTGCAGGTCGTAACGGGCGCGACCTATGAAGACCTGTCCATTTTGACCGAACGCTGGTTCAGTTGGATCATCAAGACGACCCGGTGCTTCATCATTCGTGAATAAGACGCCGAGGGTTGTCCTCCCAGTTTTTCCGGTCAATTTGGCTCCGAATTCCGGATCGACAATGGTCCGAGTGTGGACCAGGTTTACTCGGCCTGGTGTTTCGAATATTTCTTGACCTTCCAGGAAGAAAGGGCGCAGCTCAGGAAAGAAAAGTGGAAACCGTTGATTGACTTCAATTTGTGGTCGGTCTGACTCGATTTGAGAAAAATCTGGATTAGCCGTGAAGTCCGCAGTGAGATTGGAAGTAACGCCATATTTGATGTTGAGTCCGAGATCTGGAGAAACATCACCTTCTTTAAAGCCCGTGTCTGTTAATTCGCCGAGTTGAATCGCGGTGGAAGTTGGAAGAATCTCGAGATTTCGGCTTACGGATAACCCCTCCATTCCACGGATGAATCCCATTTGCGTCATCAGCCCTGCGACGTTTCGAGTCATCGGCGACCATACGACGGATTCGTCCTTCGTTTGCATGGCTCGGGAAATCTGGAATCCCCAGTTGTGCTGACCGTCGCCTACTGATGGGTATCGAAGGCTCTTGAACGGGATAGCCATTTCTGCTGTCCAGCCGTCGCTGACAATTGTTCCGCCTGTTTCAAACAAGGCATCCCAAGAGTTGTCGCCACCGCTACCAGGCGGACCGAAACGGCGTCGCCCACTAGTCAGAATGGCGTCTCCCTGCACACCGTACGGATTTACTGAAAAGCGATATGCGCGTTGCTGGTCTAGAAAGGTGTCAAACATGACAGCGATCCAATCGTCCCGCCGAATTTGATCACGGTCGACGCGATTTGCGCGCATTTGAGAAGGATCGCGATATTTTGCGTAGAAACTAAAATAGATATGCTCGTCATCGTAGGCGATCCGAACCTCGGTATCTTCTGTTGGTTGAGCCCCTTCTACCGGGTTGGTCTGAGTGAAATTAGTGATAGGGACGGCGTCTCGCCATGTTATATCGTCGAGGAGGCCGTCGATGTTTGGAGGCGTATCTGTTCTGACGATGTGCACAATTGGACGTTGATTTACTACAAAACCGCCACCAAGGTTGCCAGAGTTAGAAGAATCAGTTGGTGGTGTTTCGCCAAATGTTAGTCCTCCTGACGTGACTGAACGATTGGCGTCAATCAATGGAGTGATATTTTCTCCGTTGGTAATGGTGGAGTGTGGTGGCGAGACAAAGCTTCTAACGTCCTCGATCAGTTGGTCTTGAATATCGAATAATTCATCAAAGGATCCATCGATTCGGAAGGCGCGTACCGTTGTTCCAGTCTTGAGGTTGTGTAGGCGAGCAGTAATCCGCAACTGATTGCCTACTCGTTGGTAGCTCCCAGTCAATAGCAGGTTGACGTCTTGTTGACGGGCCGCTGAAAAAAAAGCATTGATGGCGCGGTTATTGCCCTCAATCGGGTTGGAGAGGTCGGTGCTATTCTGATCGCTAGGGTCTCCGTCCTCTTGGATGAGTTTTCGGGCGTTTTGGATCTCCGTCTCGAGGCTTTCAATAATGCCGGTGCCGATCCACTCGTCACGGGCGTCGCCAGTTATATTGTCGAACGGTGCGATCGCGAATGTGCTGGCCTCCATGTCTTGAGCATCCGCAAGGTGAGATGGGAGAAGCAGCAAGAGAAAAAACGAGATGATTCTTACAGTCCAAGGCACCAAACACGTACTATATCAATTACTTAGGGGCACAGGGTTGATTCGATTGGCCAATTGGTGCGCTATCCATTACCAAAATCACCCGAGGGTGGCCCGAATGGCTTTGGTAAGTATTTCGACAATTTGGTCGAGTTGCGAATCGGTTGTCACAACGGGCGGAGCCAGTAGATAGGAATCTCCCTTGATTCGGCTAAACAGTCCTTTTTCAATCGCTGCGTGATTTACCTTGGTTCCGATTTGTTGTTCTGCGGGAAATGATTTTTTTGTTTCTCTGTTTTCAACGAGTTCAACCGCACACATGAGTCCTTTTCCGCGGATATCCCCGACATGCGGATGGTCTGACAGTGCCGATTGCAGCTGTTCTAGTAGCCGGCTCCCTTTTGTTGCTGCTTGTTCGGGGAAACTTTCCTCTTTGATCAAGCGAAGCATGCGCAGGGCTACCGCGCAACCGACAGGATGAGCGCTATAAGTGTAGGCATGCATCCATGGGGTGTCTGAGTTGTCGAGAGTATCAGCGATCTTGTCGTTGATACCAATGCCCCCAAACGGAAAATAACCAGAAGTAATTGCTTTGGCGAATTGAATGATGTCAGGTTCGATGTTCCAGTGGTTCAGTCCAAACATTTCACCTGTTCGACCAAATCCAGTAATGACTTCGTCGGCAACGAGGAGCACCTGATAGCGATCACAAATTTCTCGGATGCGCGGAAAATAATCGGCTTGGGGGACTATCACGCCGCCGGCTCCTTGTACCGGTTCAGCGATAAACATTGCGACCGTCTCAGCCCCTTCACGAAGAATTATCCGTTCTAATTCATTAGCGGCACTAAGTCCTTGACTTTGATTGTCATGACCTTCGTAGCGATAGGGGTATGGGGACGGAATGTGAAAAAATCCAGGAACGCGTGGTTCGAAGAGAGGCCAATACTGACTAAGCCCAGTGGCGCTCATTGCAGCTAACGTTACGCCGTGATAGCCCTCTTTACGTGCGATGACTTTTGTTTTTTGGTTTTGGCCACGGAACTTCCAGTAAGCCCGCGCCATCTTGATGCTGCTTTCGGTTGCTTCACCTCCACCGCACGTAAAGAAAAAACGATTAATCGATGGATAGCAAATTGCTGCAAGCTGTTCGGCTAGTTCGATTGCGCGGGGATTGGAGCTGCCACTATACCCAGAAACATATGGCAACTGGTCAGCCTGCTCACGCATTGCTTCCACAAGTTCCTGGTTGCCGTGCCCCGCAGTGACGTTCCATAGGCCAGCAAGCCCATCAATAAATGTAGTGCCATCAGCATCTGTCAGAATGGCGCCTTGTCCCGAGATCCATACCTTGGCCTGTTGGTGTAGTTTGGCGTCGTGCAGCGGGTGAACCAGGTGTGCACGGTCCCGTGCCAAGAAATCGGTGCTGTTGCTTGAGGCCTTTGTCATATGCGCACTCTAGATGTCGCTGATAGTAACGAGACCCTGCCTGGTTGGGCAGAATAACACGTGACCGTGCTACTCTACGAGAGATCTATGAGGCAACAGAGTTGCATCTTTCTTGTCGTGGTCGTCGGCCTGTTTGTTATTAATGCGGTGCCTCGCGCGGCTACCGATATAACGGTTCCGTCACTTGATGGGGACTTGGTATCCCCCTTAGGTTCGACCGGTGACATAACAGTTTTGATGTTTGTAACAACAGATTGTCCAATTGCCAACCGCTATGCTCCGGAGATCCGTCGCATTTACGACGAGTTTGGAGAGGAAGTAACTTTTTGGTTGGTCTATATCTCTGATAATGGGCAGGGTGATGAACTTAATGCCCATCATAATTCCTTCGGTTTTCCAATGCAGGGCGTTCGGGACACCCATAAGGCCCTTGTCGACGAGACTGGTGTGGCCGTGACACCAGAAGTTGCGGTTTACGATGCAACCCAGGTGCTGCGCTATCGGGGTCGCATTAATGATCGGTACGTCGAGTTTGGTGTTACTCGACCGACTGCCAGCACGCACGACTTGCGTGATGTGCTTTCACGGCTAGTGGCCGGAGAACATGTGCCATATTCAGAGACACAGGCAGTTGGTTGTTATATTCCAGGCGTTGGTGATTGAGTTGAGAAGTTAACGCTATAGGGGGAGTTTGTGATGAAACGTACGAAGATCGTATCAACGTTGCTAGTCTGTTTGCTTGGGTTGACGGTGTCAGCACTTGCGCAAGACGTCACGAAATACATCCGCTATGAGCACGATGGCATGGTCTCCCATGGGATTCTAGAAGGCGAAACGATCCATCAGTTGCGAGGTAATATTTTTGAGTCTGCTGAGCGTACAGGTGCGACGGTCGCTGTTGATGATGTATACATCCTGACTCCGACAGTTCCGACAAAAGTGATAGCTGCAGGATTAAATTACCGCAGTCACTTGGGACAGGCGAACCCTGCAGAGTATCCAGGTATTTTTGATAAGCATGCGACTTCTCTGGTCCCTCACGAGGCGACGGTTGCCTATTATGAAGATGCGACTAATTTGCATTTTGAAGGTGAGATGGTGCTGATCATTGGAAAGACTGCTCAAAATGTGTCGGTTGAGGATGCGCCTGATTACATCTTCGCGGTGGCTCCTGGTAATGACATTAGTGAACGAGTGTGGCAGAGCAACGACTTACAATGGTTTCGTGCCAAAGGCGCTGATACGTTTGGACCAGTTGGTCCTGTAATGGTTGCTGGGGTGGATTACAACGATTTACTGTTGCAGACGAGGGTGAACGGTGAGGTCAAGCAATCACAGAGAACCAGAGATCTGATTTTTGATTCATCTTTTTTAGTGAGCTATATCAGTCGCTATGTCACGCTCAATCCTGGCGACATGATTTACACGGGAACACCTGGCGCCACGTCTGCCATGCAGCCAGGTGACGTCGTTGAGGTTGAATTGGAGCATGTCGGGTTGCTGCGTAACATTATTGGTGAAAAAGGCGCACGACCTGCGAACAAGTAATCGTGTGGCGCTCTTGGACTTACTTGTTCGTTACGGATGAGATTCAGGTTTGAAGTAATCTGAGAGTTCGACTGTGTATCCTCTTTCAACTATGAGAGTTGAAACGTATTTTTAGATATACCGCATGACAGTTCGTTTATTTGGTGTTGCCCTGTTCGTCTGTATGTGCCTCTTCGCAACGGCCGCCGTAGGGCATCCCATGGATACTCAAAATGCGGCTTTTGTTCAGGGTGTCGATGGAGCTGCCCCAGCGCCATTCATGTATTTGGGCGCTAAACATATGGTCACCGGATATGACCACTTACTGTTTCTTGTCGGCGTCATCTTTTTTTTGTATCGACTCAAGGATGTCGTGCTCTATGTGAGTCTATTCACGTTAGGGCATAGCGTTACGTTGTTAGTGGGCGTGCTATGGAGGCTCGAAGTAAATGCGTATGTGATAGATGCCATCATTGGCTTGTCGGTGTGTTACAAGGCATTTGAAAACATGGGCGGTTTTTACAGAGTCTTTGGCTGGCGACCTAATGCAAAGGCTGCTGTTTTAGTGTTCGGTTTATTTCATGGCTTGGGCCTTGCAACGAAGTTGCAGGAATTTACAGTGACCGCTAATGGGTTGGTGGCAAATATTTTGAGTTTTAATGTTGGCGTTGAGATCGGTCAGGTATTGGCATTAACAGCCGTTTTGATTGGCATTACGTTTTGGCGAACCCGGCCAAGTTTTACGCGCCATGCGTTTATGACGAACAGTATTCTCATGGTTGGTGGGTTTGTGTTAACGGCGCAGCAACTATTTGGATACGTTTTTTACCCTTAAGTAATGGCAAAGTTAGTTGGTTCTGACCAGATAGAGCGTGTTTCTATTAAGAAACTTGGTTTGGCAGCGGTCGCGTCGGTGATGATTGCTGGACTCGTTTTTGTCGGTGCGGTATTGCCTGCTGAATATGGTGTTGATCCATTGGGGACTGGTGAAATTTTAGGACTTCTTGCTCTTGCCCAAGTTGTTGCAGTTACCGCGGAAGATGGCGAATATCGCACGGACACGCTTGAATTGCGGCTTGCACCTTCGGAATGGGTCGAGTACACCTATCGCCTTCAAGAGGGCGGGGCTATGGTGTACACATGGCAGGCTACGTCACCTGTTGAGTACAATTTTCACAGTGCTCCTGATGGAGCCCCACCAGGTTACGCAGAGAGTTTCGATAGCGCTACTAGCGAAATAGCTAACGGTAGCTACGTCGCTCCGTTTACTGGTATTCACGGGTGGTATTGGGAAAACCCAGGTTCAGAGGAGCTCACAATTACCTTGAGCACAGCCGGTTTTTATCGTGACGCACATGTCGCCAGAGACCGTGCTGATGGCTACCGAGATTTGATGGATGCCCGAGGTAATCTAGTCGGCGAGAGCGATAGGTGATTCTTTTCGCCGGGTCGGTTTGACCAGATTGTGCCTAGAAACTTGGGTACAATGTTGTGTTTAGCAGCCATGTTGAGAGTCAACGTATTGTCCGTTGTGAGCGTAATAGGACTCATTTTTTTTGTGCAGACCGGCCTTAATGCACAAGAAAGCCTTGACCCTAGTTATCGTGCACCAAGAACCGTTGATCAGCTTCCTGATATTTCTGGCATTTGGAGGAATGACACACTTACTCCCTTTGAACGCCCAATCTCACTTGGTGACCAGGCTTATTTGAGTGAAGAGGAAGCTAGCGAGACTGAACAGCGTAGTGTTGAATCACGCTCGACCGATAATGCCCCCGGTGGTCGACGAACAGTTGCGGGTCTTCCTTGGGAGAGTGGCTATAACGAATTTTGGCAGGATGAGCGTGACACCGTTGTGCACACCCGGCGGACGTCGATGATTGCCGAACCGTCCTCAGGTCGCGTGCCAACTCGCCCTGCGGCCGAGGAACGGGCTCGGTGGTTGGTTGCAAATAGGACTGACACGTATGAGAACATGAGTCCGTATAGTCGGTGTATCACCCGTGGCATGCCGGGGTCGATGATTCCGAATACCTACAACACCGGGAATCACATTTTTCAGATTCCGGGTTACGTAGTCATTCTCTATGAAATGGTACGGGAGCCTCGGATTATCCCACTCGATGACCGACCGTCGATTGACTCTAAGATCCGTCAGTGGATGGGAGATACCCGAGGGCGTTGGGAGGGCGAAACTCTCGTGGTTGAAACGACTAATTTCGCTGAAAAATCCTGGATTACACCAAACCAGAACGCAGGTCGGATGCATGGGGTACCAGTCAGTCGAGAACTGAAACTGGTAGAGCGGTTTACGCGCGTGGCGGAGAACATACTTGATTGGCAGGTGCGGGTCGAGGATTCTAAGACGTATACCCAACCGTGGACGCTTGAACTGCCTTTGCGACGAGATATGGACTACACGTTGTATGAGTACGCATGTCACGAGGGCAATCGTGCCGTTACCGGAATTCTTGGTGGGGCACGCCACGTTGAGCGCCAAGAGTCACGGTGAAAAACTATCTCGCCGGTTCGGCTATGTCAGGGTTTCCAGCGTCGCAGTGAGCAAGCGATAGAATCGTTCAACCGAAGCGATGTGCACTCGCTCGTCCGGCGAATGGGGAAATTCAATAATCGGTCCGAAAGAGATCATGTCCATGCCAGGAACTTTTTTTCCGATGATGCCACATTCAAGCCCCGCATGAATTGCTTTGACGTCAGGTTCTGTCCCGAGTTCTTTAACGTGTGCTGACTTCACGACTTCCAGTAAATGGGACTGTAGATTGGGTTTCCAGCCTGGGTAGGCTGCAAATTCTTCAACCTGGGCTCCGGCGAGTTGGCCCCCCGCGTGAATTCGCCGCCGCAGGGCGTCAAGTGATGCGTCAACAGATGATCGGGTACTTGTGGTAATTACCAGTTTTTCGTTATCGGACTTTGCTGTAGCGACGTTATTACTGGTTTCGACAAGATCGGGAATGTCATAGCTCATGGTGTCTACACCATGTGGCAGCGTAGTGAGTAATTGCAAGGCGGTCATGGTGCTGTGGTGGTCCCATGTGCTGGTAATCGGAGCAGCGTCAGTTAGCGTAAGCGCCATACCTGGATCAACTGATTGATACTGTTTTTTGATTACGGAGAATTCAGCATTGACCGCAGTAGCGAGTGCTTGTCGGTCTTTCGATTTAATGACTATTGTCGCAAACGCCTCTCGGGGAATTGCATTGTGCGCACTGCCACCATTAAGCGAGGCGAGACGGAAAGAAATGTCGTGTCCGCATAACAAGATGCGTCCGAGAAGGCAAAGCGCATTTCCGCGCTGGAGGTGGATGTCACACCCAGAGTGACCACCTTTCAGTCCTGTTAAATTGAGTGTTAGCGTTTCCTCATGATCAGAGATTGGGGCAACCGTCATGTTTAGTGTGAGATGAGTATCGCCGCCTCCGGCACAACCGACATACAGAATGTTTTCTTCTTCTGAGTCTAGGTTGATGAGTTGTCTGCCAGCTAAGAGGGAGACGTCGATTTGCGCCGCACCGGTTAATCCTGTTTCCTCGTCGATTGTGAAGAGAAATTCAAGCGGTCCATGGATTAATTTAGTTTCTGACATGACTGCCAACATTGCGGCAACGCCGATGCCATTATCGGAACCGAGAGTGGTTCCCGTAGCCGTGATGTATTCGCCGTCTCGTGTTGGAACGATCGCATCTTTAGAAAAGTCAAAGTCAACGGCGGCATTTTTTTCTTGAACCATATCAAGGTGTGATTGCAGGATTGTAGTCGGCGCCTGATTGTGTCCTGGGTTGCCAGGCTTACAGATCACCACATTACCCGCGGCATCTGTTTGATATTTGAGATTAAGGTCACTCGCTACACCTAGAATATGAGCGCGTATTCGTTCTTCACCTTTCGAAGCACGCGGAACTGTGAGGATGTCGTCGAAATGTTGCCAGAGTTGGGTCGGTTCGAGTGCGGCGACGAACGTCATAGGGTCTCCTTGAGTCCAAGTGAACTACGGAACGTATCAAACATTGATTATTTAGATTATCCGAGATTCATTAGTTTCGGTGCTGTAATTCCTGCGGGCGAATGAAACTTGCCGACGTCCATTATGGCCCGTCGCACGGTTACAAGGTCCTGTATGAACGATGGTATCATCCGAGTTGACGTGGATATTCCGCTGACGCCGCTCGAGTTTCAGCGACGCGCTCGCTGCCTGTACGCGAGTCGAGAAGCCGTCGTAGATGGAGACCATCGGTTTACCTATGGAGAGTTTTTTGGACGGTGTGACCGCTGGTCGAGTGCTCTTCAACGACTAGGGGTTGTCAAGGGAGACCGGGTAGCCTACATCGCTCCGAATACCCACGCACAGCTTGAATCTTTTTATTCCATTCCACAAATTGGTGCAGTGTTAGTCCCAATCAACTTCCGCCTTAACGCGACAGAATTTGCGTACATCATTAATCACAGTGGCGCCAAAGTGGTGTGCGTGCATAAAGATTACGTAGAAATGGTTGAGAAGATTCGAGACCAGTGTCCTCGGGTTCAGCAGTTTATTGCTATTGACGGTGTGCGAGATGGCTGGGCTGAGTACGAGGCGTTACTACAAGGCGAGCAGCCCCGATTTGATGCGCCGTCGATCGATGAGCGCGATCTTTTGACGATCAATTACACGAGCGGAACAACATCACGACCCAAAGGTGTGATGATCACGCATCGAAATGCGTACATGAACATTGTTGGCACACTTATCCATTGGCCAATGACGGTTGATGATCGATATCTGTGGACGCTTCCTATGTTTCATGCAAATGGATGGACATTCACGTGGATCGTGACTGCGGTTGGGGGGCGGCATGTGTGCCTTAGGGCTATCGACGTGATGCACGCGTTTGACTTAATACGGGACGAATCGATTACACATATGTGTGCGGCTCCCACCGTGCTAATTTTGTTAGCCAATGCGACAGCTGAACAACGAGGCGTCGTGAGGCCAGGGGTTCGCGTAATGACAGCAGGAGCTCCCCCGGCTGCTGTGACAATTCAGCGAGTCGAAGAAGAGTTTGGGTGGAAATTACTTCATGTTTACGGTTTAACTGAGACGGCGCCTTTTATTACCGTGTGTGAACCGAGACCCGAACATCAGTCGCTTCCAGCTGAGAAGCAAGCGGTTGTGAAGGCGCGGCAAGGTGTTGAGTTGCTTACTTCTGGTGAGCTTCGGGTCGTGGATGAGGATGGAGAAAGCGTGCCCCAGGATGCAACGACGCTAGGTGAAATTGTGGTTCGTGGAAATGTCGTTATGGCCGGCTATTATGACGACGCTGATTCGACTGCGAACGCCATCCGTGATGGATGGTTTCACAGTGGCGATGCCGCTGTTGTGCATGCCGACGGGTACGTTGAAATTCGTGATCGCTTCAAGGATGTCATCATTAGTGGCGGCGAAAACATTTCGTCCGTCGAAGTCGAAGGCCTCCTGATGCATCATCCCGCCGTGTGTGAGATTGCTGTTGTTGGTATTGCAGATGAGGTGTGGGGTGAAACACCTCATGCGTTTGTTGTAAGTAATAAAGGGATGGCGGTTGATGGAGATGCGTTAACGGCCTATGCTCGGGAACAGATGGCTCATTTCAAGGTGCCCCGAAAGTTTCATTTTGTTGACCAATTACCAAAAACGGCAACAGGCAAGATTCAGAAATATGTATTACGTCAGGGACAAGCGGCAATCACTAAGCAATAGGGTGTCGAACCAAGGAGAAGAGATGCGTTTAGGGCGAATCATCGTGACTGTTATGGTTGCGGCTACGTTCACGGGAGGCATGACTGCATGTTTGGACGGAAATGCGGCTGATGATTTGAGCTCTCTCGCTGTAAGTGTATTGTCGAGTCGGCAAGATATGGTGACAGGTGGAGATGCGTTAATACAGGTTGAACTTCGAGAACATGACTCAGAACAGGTGCGCGTGACGGTGAACGGTAGTGACGTCAAGGCCAAGTTCCATGAGGTTCACGGCGGTCAGTTTCTCGGGTTGGTCACCGGACTCGAGTACGGCGTGAATGATGTCGTAGTTTCGATCGACGCTGATACCGAAGGACAAGCATTGAGGCTCGTGAATCACTCGACCGCAGGCCCCGTTTTTTCTGGCCCGCATGAGCAGCCATTTATCTGTGAGACAGAAACCTTTGAGTTAGTGTCTGGAGAGACTTTGGGAGACAGTCTTGACCAGAATTGCTCGATCGTTCGGCGTATTGATTACGCGTATCGTTCTCTACATGATGACGAACTAAAGTCACTACCTGATCCGGGTCAGTTGCCAGAGAATATCGCGACTGTGACCACGCATGAGGGGCATGAGATACCGTATGTGGTTCGGATTGAAACCGGAACAATTAACCGTGCGGTTTATCAGATTGCGATGCTTTACACCCCAGGTTCTGAAGGTCTGGCATTGAGTCCGTGGGTGCGGTCGCCAGGATGGAATGGTCGATTAATTTATACCTTTGGTGGTGGATGTGTGAACGGTTGGTACCGTCAAGGTAATAGTACCGGTGGTGTAACCGATGATGTGATGTTGCGCCAAGGGTACGCGGTGGCATCTTCAAGTCTCAATGTGTATGGCAACAACTGTAACGATCTGTTGGCTGCTGAGACCATGATGATGGTGAAGGAGCATTTTATTGAAACTTACGGGGTTCCCCGGTACACGATAGGGTGGGGTTGTTCTGGAGGTGCCTACCAAAATCACCAAATTGCGGATAACTATCCCGGGTTACTCGACGGCATTATTCCTGGGTGCAGTTTTCCTGACGTGGGTTTTGGCACGATTCCAATGATCACTGACGCGCGATTGCTGGATCGTTACTTTCAGGAGAAAACCACCGTTGAGTTTTCACCCGAGGAGCAGCGAGCGGTCGCTGGTTTCCTGAAACTCGAGACGATGGCAAACGTATCAATTAATGCGGGACGGATTAATGTTTCAGAGTTTTGTCCGGATGTGCTTCCTGAAGGACAGCGCTACCATGCAACGGATAACCCTACTGGTGCGCGGTGTGACGTGTACAGTCACTACATCAACGTTTATGGTGCGGATTTGGCGAGTGGCTACGCTCGTCGTCCGTTGGATAATGTTGGTATCCAGTATGGCCTTGCTGCACTCAATGACGGCGTTATTAAGCCATCACAGTTTCTTGATTTGAATCAGTACATTGGTGGGTATGACGGTGATGGGAATATGGTGGCCGAGCGAACGACAGCCGATCCAGATGCTGTCCGGATTGCTTATGAGACTGGTCGATTGACTAGCGGGCGCGGTGGCTTGGCAACGACACCGATTATTGATTACCGAGCTTATAGCGACGACCGCGAAAACGGCGATGTGCACGTGCGTTATCATTCGTTTTCGATTCGTGAACGTCTTCGAAAGGCTAACGGTCGAACGGATAACCATGTGATGTTGGTCGAAGATGACCGCCACGGTCTGTACAGTAGCAAGAGTCCTGTACTTCAGACGGCGCTAGCTGAGATGGATCAATGGCTAGCCAATCTGTCGGAAGACCACACGGATGATCCGCTGATTGACCGGGTGGTGCGTGCTAAACCCGTTACATTGGTCGACAGTTGTTGGTCACGTGACCAGACGCCTACTCAAATCAAAGAGACGCAGGTGCGTGGTGGTGGTCGTTGCGAAGAATTGTATCCGTCTGCACCATCACCTCGTGAAGTCGCTGGCGGTCCGCTTGCGGCGGACATCGTAAAGTGCCAGTTAAAGCCGGTTGATATGAATGATTATGCGGTGAGCTTTAATGAGGCAGAAGCATTACGTCTACAGAAGATCTTTGCTGGTGGAGTTTGCGATTGGACACAGGCTGGTGAGGGACAAACTGCATTGAAGGGGACTTGGCAGGATTTTGGAAATTAGAGCCCGGTAGGACTTCTACGTGGAATTTCTGCCGCGTATTGGATCCTAGGTCGCAAGAGATGTGTCTGAAGCGTGTCGTGGCGTTGTTTCGCGATGCACAAAGAACACGGCAAAGAGCACTAGCACCAGAAAAGCAGCAGCAGCCGGGATAATCCAGATGTCGCTCCATCGATGAGTGATCGACTCACCGACAAGCGCGTATTGATCGACGATTCTTCCTGACAGCCAGGTACCGATGAAACCGCCAATGCCAAGCGTCACGAATGCGATGAAGCCTTGTGCCGCGGCTCTGATATTCGGCGGGGCTTTCTTGTCAACATAGATTTGGCCAGTTACAAAGAAGAAGTCATAACAGATACCGTGAAGCAGGATTCCTGCGTAGAGCATCCACATGTTTGTTCCAGGGTTTCCAAACGCGAACAGTAGATATCGAACTGTCCAGGCAAACATTCCAATTAGGAGGAGCTTCTTCACGCCAAGTCGGATCAACAACCACGGCATTAGCAGCATAAAACCAATTTCTGACGCTTGTCCCAGTGTCATCTTTCCGGCGGCATTGTCAACACCGATTTCGTTAAGAAATGGATTCGCAAATGCG
This sequence comes from uncultured Vicinamibacteraceae bacterium, assembly GCA_964343415.1. Lineage (GTDB taxonomy): Bacteria > Acidobacteriota > Vicinamibacteria > Vicinamibacterales > UBA8438 > DTWD01. Next base: position 15,571 of record CAYFJM010000004.1, read on the forward strand.
TAGTAGAACTGGAGGGGTATGCAAATGAGGAATGAACCGATGACGAAAATCGTAAACGATCGTTCCCGTAATAACTGTAATGCGTCGAGTCCTAAAATGGTGTGTACCGTGGTCGATGTTTCTGCTCGGTTGGTTGGTGGTGTGTGCGGTAACGCAAAACAGAACAAACCGAGCAGTATTGAGGCGCTTGCAGCGATCTGCATGGGTGCAGCGGTCGCTTCGAGCCGAAGGAACCCAACGGAGAGGCCGGCCGCAATCCAACCTATCGTGCCAAGGACGCGGACGGCCGGAAATTCCTGTGCAGGATCTGACATGTGGCGGAAGGAGAGTGAGTTAGTCAACGCCAGTGTCGGCATGAAACAGAGGGCGTAAACTAGGAGAACGGTGTAGAACAATCCGAACGAGGTTTGTAAAGAGGTAGCGGCGAGTGCGAACCCTCCAGCGATGTGTAAGACGGCCAAGATTCGCTCGGTTGCAAAGAATCGGTCCGCCACCATCCCGACAAAGAATGGTGAAACCATGGCCGCGATCGCAGTTGTTCCGACCGCCAACCCGATTTGTTCACCGCTGAATTGTAGGGTTCCGAGATACGTTCCAAGTGGTACGAACCATGCACCCCAGACAAAGTACTGGAGAAACATCATCGCCGAGAGTTTGAATCTGATTGGAGGAGGCATGGTTATTACAACGCTCAGTCGAGTGTCCTGATCCTCATATTGCGGAACCAAATCGGGTCTCCGTGGTCCTGTATGGCAATATGCCCGCGGCGACTCTGGCCGTAAAGTGGGAGTTCTGAAAACTTGCTGTCTGTGACGCGATGTTGCCACTCGTCATTACCTATTTCGTATGACAGCAGGTGTCTCCCGTTCATCCAGTGTTCCACGTGACCTCGACGCACGAGGAGTCGCGAACGATTCCACTCACCGACCGGGTTGGTCATATCTTCGATAGGCGGGTGGACAGCATAGTTACTGCCCGCGGCCGTGATAGCCGCCTGCCCATCGGGGTGTCCCGCATTGTGCAAAAGTTGATATTCAGGTCCGCTATGCCAGGCGACATCACCGTCTTCAATCACACCAAAAAACACACCGCTGTTTCCGCCGTGTTCGACTTTCCACTCAAAACGAAGTTCGAAGTCCTCAAACTTTTCAATCGTAATGATGTCACCTGCGTCTCCGACTCGCGACAAAGCTCCATCAACCATCTGCCACCCATCCGGCATTGATTCAAGTCGGTAACCACGCCATGTATCTGCTAGTGGATCGCCCAAAAGCGATCTCCACTTTATATTGTTGGTTTTTCTGTTGTTGCCGATGGCCCAAGTGATCCCATTAACAACCAGCCGTTGAAAACGATCGTCTTGCCAAACTTTTTCTTCATGTCCAAGTGCTGTATAGAACACTCGTCCCTTGCCATACGAATGTGACCATGTCAGAGCGAAGTCTTTGTCATTACGGTGAACACTGTCCCTTGTTGTGTCGACTGACGCTGTGTCGAGGCTCATGAGGACGTTGACGCGATCACGAGACCATTGTTTGAACTGATAAATTTCGTCATTGATCTGAAAGCGTTTACCAAGGTGTCGTGTTGCGGGGTGTGTGCTGTCTTCGACGCGAATTGATACCTCTTCACGCCATGGGTGATTATCGAAATAACCGCCGATGAGTTCTCCGTATTCAGGCCAGTCGTAAAACGTATCGGTTGCACTATGAATGCCGATGAATCCACCACCGTTTCGAACAAATTCGAGAAAGGCGGTTTGTTGGTCCACGGTCATCGGAAGTTCCCCGGTGGTATAAAACACGACTGCGTCGTATCTTTGGAGTGTGTCGGTCGTTAGGATAGAGGCGTCTCTTGTGATGTCGAGATCAAACGCGTCATGTTGCTGTCCGATCGCAGTAAGTATTTTTTCTGTTAGGGGGAGAACCGAATGTGCGAAGCCTGCTGACTGTGTGACATAGAGAACCTGTGGGCGGGACTGGGTATGGACAACTGTTGCGAACAGGACGACAAACAGTAATGACCTTGCTGTGGTTTTCACGAGAGAACCTCCTTGCAAAAATCGATGCAGCGGCGAAGTTCCGTCATAGTATCGCTGCCAGCGTACTCGTACTCTATGTTAGCCGGAATGTTCCATTGCTCTTGTTGGAGAAGAAGAAGCGTTTCACGGATTGGTGTGTCGCCTTCACCCCAAGGAACATTTGCCCCTTGATTCTTTAAACGGTCCTTTAAATGTAACGTAACAATCCTCTGATAATTTTCTCGTAAGTAAGTGAGTGGATCGTGATTAGCGGCGACCATGTGACCGATATCGAGATTGACTGCGATAGGTGCAGCGCCACCTAGACGAATTGCTTCATCAAAATCAGCGGGGCTTGAAAATTCGTTCGGGTCAACCCGAGAGTGGTTGTGCATCGCGACAGGGATTCCGAGATGTTCGGCGACTCTTGCAATACGGGGAATAACACTCATATGGGCTGACGACGTAATGGCCGGAGCACCAAGAGTTTGTGTAATTTCAAATCCTCGTTCAATTTCGCCGTCAGAAAAGTGATCTTTAAAGCTTTGATTGTAGGCATTTAATTGAATGCCAGCCCGATCAAACTTATTACGAATGTCCCGAAAATATCCCAGTGGTGTCATCGTTCGCCATCGCCGCAAATGTTCTCGGTTGTCAGGATGGTGCAGTTCGCGAGGTTCAACATGTCCTTCCCAGAGCTCGCAACTGGTGATGCCGAGGTCGACCATGGTGTCGATGCCTTCATCGAGCGGCATATCACGAAAGCTGTAGCTTTGCATGCCGATCAAGACACCGTTATAGGTCGATTGTGCGTCCAAACGTTGTCGTGTGAGACCGAAGACGGTATCTGCAAGACCGCCGAACGTAAGCTTGTGCCAGTCTCGTCTACTGATCTTCATAAAAGTATTTTAATTGTTCGTTATTTTATGGGATCACATCAAGGGTTGGACAAGCCAAGTTACTTCGTGTCCTTTTGGTGTGCTTGGTTAGTGCTTGCCGTTTGCGGGATTGTTATCGTGAGCTAACATCAGTCGCTTTTATCACGAAGACGTGATGGTTGGATCGGAAACCTTGACCATGAGTTTGCCTATGTTCGTACCCTGAAAAAGTCCGCAAAAGGTCTGAGGAATGATGTCAAACCCTTCCCGGATATCTTCATGAGCTTTCAGGGCGCCAGTGGCCAACCACGCTGACAGTTCTCGGCGTGCATCCTTGAAACGCGGTGCGTAGTCTGGTACTAAGAAACCTTCCATTCGGATTCGACGGGTAATCAATCGAAACATGTTTGTTGGCCCCGGGACTGTCTTGTCCGCATTGTAGCCAGCAATCATTCCACAAAGAACGATTCGACCCCAGGTCGCCATTTGTGCGAGAACAGTTTGCAGGAGCGGACCGCCAACGTTATCAAAATAAATATCGATCCCCTTGGGGCAAAGCTCCCGAAGACGGGCTTCGACGTTGTCGGTTTTATAGTCGATTGTCGCATTAAGACCCAGTTCGGCTGTGAGCCAATTGCATTTTTCCTGTCCACCGGCAATGCCGATCACATGGCACTGTTTAATCTTGGCAATTTGTGCGGCCACAGAACCAGTGGCACCGGCTGAACCGGAAACAACGACGACATCGTTTTCTCTAGGACGCCCTATGTCAAGGAGTCCGAAATATGCCGTAAGGCCCGTTCCACCAAGTACGCCAAGGTAACGTGGTAGGGGATGGACTGCGGTGATCCGTTGTACTGGAAATAAACCATTGCCATCGCTTAGACAGTAGTCTTGCCAACCCATCATCCCCGAAACGATATCTCCAACATTGAAATCGCGATGTTTAGACTCGATTACTTGTCCAAGTGCGGGGGCCAGCATGACTGAGTTGAGCGGAGCCGGGGGCATGTAGTCGGGGTCTTCTGTAATCCAACCGCGCATCGCCGGGTCAACTGACACGTAGAGTGTACGAATCACAAAAGAACCACTACTGCAGGCGGGGTACGGT
>CAYFJM010000005.1:0-19482 GCA_964343415.1 uncultured Vicinamibacteraceae bacterium
TCCTTCGTCTACAGCAATCGAAGACAGGTGCGCAAAGTAGGAATACAGGCCCCAGCCATGATCAATGATCACCACATTGCCTGAAAAATATAGATCGGTAGCAAGCGCCACAATTCCAGCATTCGGTGCTTTAATCGGTGTTCCTTCGGCACCTCGAAAATCCGTTCCACTGTGTGGACTTCGAGGTTGCCCATTAAACACGCTGCGCCGACCAAAACTGCTCGTCGAATCACCCGGTACTGGCCGAAGAAATCCACCACTCCATAGTCTCTCGTCAGTTGCTGTCGCGAAAATCTCATTAAGTTGACGTGCTTCTCGCTGAATACGGTCAATAACCGAAGCAGGCGGACTGACAAAACTCGGGTCGACACTTAATCGACGGGTCGGGAAGTCTTTCGGCTCAACAGACAACGTATAGGATCGTCGCGTGACAACCCCGTCCTGTGCCGTTGCAATTACTGACACGTCGTACGACCCAGACTCCGTCGTTAAGTCAATCCCAAGAAGTGCCATCCAGACCTCATTACTAGTTCTGAAAAAATTCAGAGAATTGCCAAATGCTGTGGCACTTAGCGACGCAAGATCTTCTGATGGGCGAACTTCAAGAACCACTACCTCGCCAGGGTGTAAATCACGGGCACGATGCGACAGGTCCAAGGTTAATTGAGCATAAACAGGCGCTGTCACAGCCGTCACCAGCATGACTCCGGCCAGCCAAGCCTTCACCATGAAAGTATTAGCCACCGAATAGAGTAATCCCGAATACACGAGCCATAATGACGAGGGCCGTTAAGCCACTGAACACCGCAAGACTAATCCAGGCAAACGCCCGAACTGCCGGAGATGGATAAAACACCGGGTCACTCTTGGGAATCACGGTTACGCAGTAGTAGATATTCAAAAAGAAAATTACTGGCGCAACAAAAAATGCAAGCGCTGACGACACAAGCACCAGAAACACGGGCCGCGGCAAGCCGGCAATAATCGCAACTGACGCAACGAGTGAATAAACCATCGTCATCCGGTAGATATTGAACTCCGAGTACCAACTCCCACGATGTTCGTGGCTTATCTCATCTCGCCCAATACCACTCAAAGCAGCTGTCTTTCGAAAGAGATTCCGACAACAGGCACCAACGACTCTTGGCCACCCATCAAAGTAGTTAAAGGCCGTTGAAAAAGTCGCAGCAAACGCCCCAGCAAAAAAAACAATCATCATCGCCGGACCAACACTGTCATTGAAAATTGATCCAATCTCACCAATTACAGCAGTACCAGCTACTTCACTTGGATACATCCACACAGCCGCCAGCAAGAGAAACACACAGGCAATCAAGAATGACACCACATGCCCAAAGCCAAAATCCAATTCACCGATCCGAAACCATCGACGACAGTACTCACGCGCATGAGGCGGCAGTGCCTGCATATCAACAGTTAGATCTTCCTTAGGGGATGACATCGGATCAAACGCCGGCACAAGACCTCTCTCTTCAAGTAGTCCTCGAATACGCCCCATGCCAGCTTTCTTTGCTTTACCCCATTCAGAGGCCTGTAGAGATACATCGATTCCTGTCGGCAACAAACCAAGAAAGGCCGCAATAATTAGCCACGAACCCCCAGGAATCTCAAATTGAATGAAGTGCGAAAACGCAGATAAAGGAGCCGGTTCAACAAAATAAACACCGACAGTTGACACAAATAGCAAGCCAGCTAGAAACTTGGTCGCCGTTTCCATAACATCGTAACGGCCGAGCAAAATAAACAGCACCGCCGCGATGCCAAGACCTGCTCCATAAAAACCAAGAGGAAGATCAACGCCAAAGTAAATATTGGCAAATGCGTAACAAACAGCAGCAGCCGCTACGAGTCGACCAGCTTGGCCCAATGCGCATTGAATAATGGTGGTGACGAGAACGTACCAAAGAGGCCACTTACCAGGCGCCGTCGAATAAGCATCCAACATGCTCCGCCCAGTCGCGTTCGTAAACCGAAACGCCATTTCGAAGCCGTAATACTTAAAGATATAGGCAACTGGGATACACCATAGCAGCGTAAATTCGAATCGTCCCCCCGCCGCCGGAGCCGTAACTAGATGGGACGTACCAATGCCCGTCATCATTAACAACATCCCAGGGCCAAAACTTCGCAACAATCCCGCCGGACTAATATCAGGAAGTGGAAGCTGATTCAAAGGTTCAGATGCTTCATCAACTCGAACGTCAGCCATGGCCGCAATCCTACCAGAGGACAAACCGAAAGAAGCTAAGGAATTTAAAGAACTTCAAATTGACAAGTCACTTTTTCAATCTGATTGAAACAGAACTTTTCCAACAAAAAAGGGGCCCATCTGCTGGATAAATTCAGAGGTTTGTCTCGTGGCACGCATATCTTTAACCAGTTTCGACAAGGGATAAAGCTCGGGTCCGATAAGACCAATAACAAATTCATTGTCATCTTGGTCAAGACCGTGACATTCGAGACGAACATCAACCGCGTAACCAGCCTCCCCATAACGCCGTCCAAGCATCCCATGCTCCATAAGAATCTTGCCCTGCTCAGCGCGCGGTAACTGGTTAAAAGCACCTATTCGACGCAAAGGGTACCAAACAGCCCACGTATGATCCGGGTGAAGGACATTGCGCGGTACTTTTCTAAGCAAAAAATCGTCAAGGTCAGCCTCACGACCAGACGAATACGTGCGTCCGATCATCGTCAAGTCAGAACGCGGAGTAAGTCCTGTAAAAGAATCACCCAACAACAAAGCACGACCAGCATCAGCAAATCTGGCAGGATCTTCACTCATCAACAAAATCCCGACACCGCGCGGGTCGTTCAGATCGGCATAAACAACCGCATCAAGACCGCTGTTACGAACTTCACTAATGACTGCATCTGTGGACAGGCAACCGGTAAAAACATGGAGTTGAACAAATAAACGCCGTGTGGATGTCTGCGGTTCACCCCTTACCGGAGCACCGTGCTCACGCAGGTCAGGTGCCGCGTCATTCGGACCATCAGATCGGCTCGCTGCAGACTGTCTAGTTATCACCGGTTCCGCCATGGCGGGGATTCTATAACACTAAGGTCATGTTACTCGCGTAAAACCTATAAAACGACAAACTAACCTTTCGACTACTCTGCCTGAATGTACGATAGCAACGTGTCACATCAACCAGCACATGTCGCCTCCGCCAAAACGGTAAACCAGTCGACGCTAATCTTGATTGGCGGGGGATCCGGCGCCGGAAAAACCAGTATCGCTGAATACCTACGCAACTTGCTCGGCCAGCCCCTAACCAGCATCGTTCCTATAGACGCTTACTACCGAGACCGTCGACATATGACACTAGACGACCCATTAGCAAACAATTTTGACTCGCCAGATGCCTTGGATTACCGGTTACTCAATACACATATCCGCTCGCTATTGACTGGACAATCCATTGAGCGACCCAGATATGACTATCAGACCCACCGACGACGCGAAGACACATACTGGGTATCACCAAAAAGATATTTAGTCGTTGAGGGTTTATTCGCTCTTTATTGGCCAACACTCCGATCACAATCGAACGTTACCGTGTTTGTCACAATGGGGAATAAACTCGGGTTGAGTCGACGCATCCGGAGAGACATCTCAGAACGAGGTGGTAACGAAGCATCGATTAGATCCCAGTGGAAAGATACCGTCTGGCCGATGTATCTCAACTATGTAGAACCAACACGTCAATTCGCCAACCTTATCCTTGACGGCACGAAGTCTATTGAGCAATCAGCGAAAGCACTCGCGCGCCAGATAGTAACCTTGGAAAAGTAATCACCATCATACAGACGACCGACAAGTTCCTCAGAACTGATAATCATCCGCGGTCTCTTCTCGTTCAAACACGGCGGCAAGTTGCCCAACCGCATCAAACATCAGTGCTTCCTTGTCTTGGTTTTGAGGAACAGGAATTTGCACAAACCACTCTGTGACAGCAACAACTCGATTCTTCGACAAAACAGGAATCGCGCAAAGAGACCGGACTTGACCAAGTGCGGTTCGTCGAGCGTCTGACAAACGAGGATCCACGCTAAGATTTCCAACCCAAACCGGAGTACGAGAGGAACAGACCTGCTGAATCACGTCGTCAGGCCTTGCAACACATGAATCAATATCTCGTGACATTTCAGCCGGCCAGTCTATTTTTTCCGATCGGAACCAGAGGCCCGTTGAGACAAACGCGTTCTCATGCGCAGAGACAGCAAGGTACACTGTGGCTGCATGCCACTCACCCCATCGCCCCACTAACTCCAGCATTTCACGACAGGTTGCATGAAAGGACTCCGATGATCGGCCAATAGTAATCGCTTCACGTAACATTTCCAGATTTTCATTTTGCTCCGCTGCGCGGGCGTCACGTTTCCTATCAACTACTGCCGCCGTATGACTTGCAGTTACGTCGGTGTATATCAACAGCGTCTCATTATCGGCTGTCAGACTAGTGCTTACATCTATCCACCGATCATCTGGTGCACGAAAGTTCCGTTGAGACGAATGACCAAAACGGCCAAGCCATTCGCCTACCCAGTTTTCCATCTCGGATTCGGCAACAACAAAAACGGCACGAGACGCCGTGAAACGGACAAGATCTTCAAACTCTAAACCTACACTCAATGTCACCGTTGGATAGAACCCTTGGAATCGATCATTGAAGTAGATTAATCGTCCAGATTGGTCCCAAAACGAAAACCCCGATTCCGATTTATCGAGAACGGCGGTCAACCGCCGGCTCATCAGCGCCTCACGATTTTTGCAAAGACGTAGACACCACAGAACACCGGCTACCAATGAGACAGCCAAAAACACGGTAGCCAATAAAATCATCACTCAATCCTAGCAGCCTGACACTGAAAACACGGCCAATTCGACTAGCTTGACAGAATCACGACACAGTCGTACCGTAAGTTCTTAATAGCTCAAATCACATGCAACCTGCGTATATAGCTCTGATCTGTGCTGGCCTCATTGCCATGAGTGGATTTTCCTCGAAGGCTCAGGAAAATCAAGAAGACTCCCGCATATCAACACATCAAATAGAAAGCCTTTTCGGTTCTCTAGGGCGAATCAGAAAGCAACTCGACCGTGCCGAGGAAACCGGAATAGGTAACGATTTGTTTCGTCTAGACTATTACATTGATGTCTACGGTCGCCTTCCAGAAATAAACATCGTGGAGGGTTTTAATCTTGACAGTGGTCCCGTTCGGTATAGTGTGCCCACGACTATCGACTTACTGAACGCAAGCACCCCTGAACGCTATCGACAAAGTTACGGGGTCGGCATGAGCATCCCTCGTTAAACAACTTCAAATCTCCGCAACGATAGTCCAATGCTGTAGCGGTACTGATATCACCAAGTACTGCTTTCGAAGTCCTATGACGTACTGGGAATATTCATGCTTCGGAATCTCACCCGACACCAGTCGGAAACGAAGTTTTCGAAGTTCATAACGATACAGATCGCTGACAAACTCGTGAACCAACTCCGGAGGCGTCGTCAAATTCGGCTTGACACCATGAGTCGAAAGCGCTTCGAGCACAGCTGGTCGATAGTGATAACTCGCCACACGATCTCGTTACTTAAAAACTTCACTCCAACTAAATCATCTGAATTACGTAGCCGAAGAATCATATGGTGTACGAACCAAACCATGAGGTCGCACCGCGGAGTGCCTCATTCACATTGCCAATGTTCGTCACACCATCAGTTCGCAACCAACTGCGGAACGCTTCCCCACCTTTTTCAGCATAAATGGGTATCCCGTCTTTCCATGTAGCTCGACCACAGAGCACCCCTGCAAATTCCACACCCGATTCACCTGCAAGTTCAAGTGATTCTGTAAATTCTGAATTACTCACACCTGCCGAAAGGTAGATGAAAGGCTTTCGCGCTACGTCTGCAGTCTTGCGAAACAACCCTAGCGCCTCATCTCTGGTATAGACCTTCGCACCCTGGTAACTCGCCGTTCCTTCCACAAACTTCATGTTGACCGGAATCTCAACCTTCATCACATCGACGCCGTAACGATCTTTTGAAAACTCCGCCATACTTCCAGCAACAACGTCTGGCTTCTTCGCTGCAAACTCGATTCCCTTTTCATCCCCACCGTCAGCATCGTAACCAACAAACTCAAGAAAGAAAGGGATGTCGTTGGACCGACACTCATCGCCAATACGTTCGATAAAGGCGTGTTTCTCTTCGTTCACGGCAGACACATCATGCGGGGTGTAATAAATCAGAACTTTGATGCAATCGGCCCCCGCGGCCTTCAGACGCTGTACCGACCAGTGTGGTAACAAATCAGGCAACCGTCCAGGTCTAGTATTGTCGTAACCGCTTTCCTCATACGCCAGCAATAAGCCAGCGTTAGACGACCGTTTCCTGGACGGCTCAATGCCCCACTGCGGGTCAAGTAAAATAGCTGAAGCATGGGGAGTCAGAACTTCGGTGACAATCGCCTTAAACTCCTCCATCATGGCGTCAGTAGCGCCCCCTTCCGTTGCTGCACCTAACGCTTTTTTTAGTGAACCACGTTGGTCCATAGCAGCCGCAGCTATTGTCCCGGTCTCTGTCGACACAGCTTTCATTCCGGCAAATTTTCCTTGAGTAATCTTCAAAATCTCTATTCCTCCATACGGGTATTGGTCTGGAAACTCAACTTTACATTTTAGCGTGTCACTTCAAAACGAACCACTGCGAAGTTATGGCATAACGTGGTACTCTGCTGTTTAGTCATGTCTCTCGGCCCAAAGCCGAAAGGGTTCGGTTTGCTCGCTTGTGCTGTGGTAGGCCTCTTTATAATCGTCGCCCCGGCACCCTCGGCCACCCAAGACGATACTTTTTCCGCCCTACGACTACCACCACCTACACATCCTTCAATTCTAGAACTAATAGACAAGGGGGCACCGCATGAAGCACTTCAAAGTCTTGACCTAGAACTACAAAACAGTACTTCTCCCGCACTCGAAAGCCTGATACTTCGCGCCACACTGCATCATCAGGCCGGATTTTCGTTAGACGCCGAGAACGATTGGCGGGCGGTGATCGAGAAAGCCGTGTTTATGCGCACCTTCGCACGCCGCCAGCTAGTGACAAGCCTCCTGAACCGAGGAGTCATGAACCAAGCAGAAGAAGTTCTTAATACGCTACTAGCCAGTGATGTGGTTCGGCATAGCGACTTACTGTTAGAGCTAGCACATTCTTATTTTCAAAGTAACGATCTCGAGCGCGCTGTTTTAACGTATCGTCGCGTACTAACATCGACCTCCCTCGGCGCCACGGCCGACTCGGCTCGAATCGGTCTCGCAAACACGTATGAGGCTAAGAATGACATAGCCTCTGCTTTGGACACACTCCGCAAAGCGCAACTTAGACACCGCACCTCGAGAACATTTACCGAAGCACGAATGAAAACTCGCCGACTAGCAGAATCTTCTGGTGAACAGCTGACTCCTTTCAGTGAAGCGGAATATCGGGAACTGGTTAGACGACTCCGCAACAACTCCCAATACGTCGGCGCACTGGACTTGTTAGACGAATGGAGGGCTCACTATTCCAACAGCATGGCGGCTGATACCCGGGCAATGGAACACATCACAACACTTTACGCTCAGAGAACAAACGAAGAAGCGGTTGAAGCGGCGCAACAATTCTACGAAACGTTCCCGCATAGCTCTCTCGTTGGAAATGTCCGTCTAACCGATTTCCGACTCGCTGTAAGGATGGGTGATCTTGACCGCGCAAGACGCTTAGGACTTGACCTTTGGACCAATGAGGACGGCGTAGCAACACCGTCTCAACGCCAGGACGCTGCCTTGCTCTTGGGAGCCTATCTCGGAGCGCTCGGAGTGAATGACGAAGCACTGTCGCTCTATCGGAATCTATTTGAATCATCGACCAACCCAGACTTTCAACGTGACATGTTATGGCGTGCAGGCATCGCAGCTCTTAGGGATGGCCAATATGAACGGGCCCGAACCAATCTCAATGGACTAGTCAATCGTCAGCCAACTGGAGATTTAAGTCTTTCGGCGCAATACTGGCTCGCCGTTGCTGAAGAAAAAAACGGAAACAAAGCAGTGGCCGCTAGATTACATAGAACCTTAGTCACCCGGTATCCCTATCACTATTACGGCATTACAGCACGGAGACGCCTCGATGAGCTGGCAGAATCCATCGAAACTAATATTCCGCAAAGCATCCCTATCAACTTTCCGAATCTTGCAATTAGCAGGAACTCAACACAACGCGCCGAATACAGAGCCGCCATGGCATTCGCGCGCGCTGGCCTTATAGAGAATGCTGCGTGGTACCTGAGGCGCTTACTTGACCGCAGCCCCAGCGACCAGGGCTTGGCATTACTAGCAGCCCGAGCCTCTGCTGCCAACAACGAACATGCCAAAGTGACACAAATACTTGTAAACCATTTTGGAGCATATCTTCAAAGACCGGCCCAGGGATTACCAACCGACTTTTGGGAACTTCTTTACCCTCGCCCTTTTTGGCAAACAGTGACCAATGCTGCCGAAGAACACGGAGCAAATCCGATTCTACTTGTCTCACTAATGCGACGAGAATCGAGATTCGATCCTAACGCGCGTTCACCGGTGGGTGCAGTTGGGTTACTGCAAATCATGCCGTATACTGCCGAAGCACTGGCAGAACGAGCGGGCGTCGGATCCATCCTAGCGAATGGCATTAACGACAACGACCTTGCAGATCCACAAGTAAACATTGCTATCTCCGCCCGCCTCAATGCAGACCTGTTAGAGTTATTTGACGGCGAACTCTTGCCGGTCATTGCCTCATATAACGCAGGAGAAGAGCGCGCAGCAGAGTGGTGGACTGGTACGCACCACTTACGAGGCGATTTCTTCGTCGACAGCATTCCGTACCGTGAAACACGGCGGTTTGCACGAGAGGTAATTGCAAACAAAGCGGCGTACGAACGCGTGTACTCCACTCCTAACTAATGTTCAAAGAAGCAAGAATTCCTGGACAATTTTGTCTTTCTGAAAAGCTATAAAGCTTTTACTATGTATCATCCGTCAAGCATAATGCTGCGTTCAACCACACGTCTGAAAGGAACGACAACAACTATGGCACGCATATTCAGCCTCTCGGTTTGCTTGGTGATTGGATTGATTGTCCTGACTCCAGTTCGACCCGTCGCTCAGTCGAGTCCTCACCTTCTTGATGTCGTAGAGCTATTGGCTAATGGTGAAACCGTCTTCGGATCTTTTGCTAACGTCGAATCAGGTGCTGCTGGTGCGATCGATATGTCGCGTTCTCAGGGTGACTACATTTTTTTTGATATGGAACACGGTGCGCTCGACATGAATGAGATGCGCCACTATATGCAGTACTTGCTTGACCCAGCCAAAATTCTGCGTCGTGGACGACCTGGCACAGACATTGCTATTTGGGTAAGAGTACCCGCTAACGGTCGAGAAATGAACGAATGGATGATTAAGAACGCTCTTGACCAAGGAGCACACGGCATTATTGCTCCTCACATCGAAACAGCTGAACAGGCATTACATCTTGTGCGTTCGATGCGATATCCGCAACGTCTGGGCGCTCCAGACATGCAACCCGAAGGACTGCGTGGATCAGGCCCTGGCAACGCGGTTCGTTATTGGGGGGTTTCAGGCTCCGACTACATTGCAAAAGCTGACGTTTGGCCGCTTGATCCGAACGGAGAACTACTAAATATGATCCAAATTGAAAACAAGATCGGTGTTTCAAACGTAGATGAAATCGCCAAGGTTCCTGGAGTTAGTATGCTAATGGCCGCACCAGGCGACCTTGGAATGGCGTACGGTGGAGACGCTGACGCGACAGAAGAAGCGATTCAAACTGTGCTTCGCGCAGCAACCGCAGCTGGTCTACCATGTGCAATCACTGCCAATGCCGATAATGTCGAACAACGCATCCGAGAAGGCTTCCGGGTACTAATTGGGGGGCCTGAAATGATTGCGGTGGGACGACGCGCAGCAGGGCGAGACTAGCTAGCTGATTCAGATATTCGACACTAATACCAAAGAGTTTGAGACGATACGATGAAACAAATCGATGCCATCCCATACATTCGATGTAATCGACCATCAATACCTGCACTGATAGTCGTCTTTGCATTACTTTTTGTAAGTGGCTGCACTTCGCAAGAAACCGCTGGGTTAACGGTTAGATTGTCTATTGCAACAGGCGGCACAGGAGGTGTTTATTACCCTTATGGTGGTGGCATTGCAAAAGTGATCAGTGACCACCTTGATGGGGTGGAAGCAACAGCGGAGGTCACCGCTGGTACTGTTGACAACCTAAAATTCATCGCTAATGGGTCTGTTGACATTGCGTTTGGTCTTGCTGACTCCATTGATGACGCCGCAAATCAACGAGGAGCATTTGCCACATTCGGAAGCGTCCCGATGAGAGCAGTCGCAGTCTTATACGACAATTACAACCACGTCATTTCGACGACTGACAGTGGCATCAATACCGTATCTGACCTCAAGGGCCATGTCGTGTCTACAGGTGCACCTGGTAGTGGAACCGAAGTCAGTGCATTTCGAATTCTTCAAGCCGCCGGCGTAAATCCTGACACCGATATTACAAAACAAAGCCTCAGTGCCGCTGAATCCGTTGACGCAGTAAAGGATGACAAAATTGATGCGTTTTTCTTTAGTGGTGGAATTCCAACCGGAGCCATTCTCGACCTCGCTTCCACCCCTGGACGAACCATCAAGGTAATACCGAATGGAAACACACTTTCGACTTTACAGGACAAATACGGCTCACTGGTCTATCACAATTCGCCGATTCCAGAATCAATTTATCCAGGAATGGAAAATACCGTCACCGTGGTCGCGGTCTCGAATATCTTGGTCGTCCACCCGGACCTCGATGATACTCTCGCATATGACATTACACGCGTGTTATTTGAAAATGATGGTGAACTCGCGGCAGTGCACCCAATGGCCGAAGTGCTAAATCTGGAAAGCGCAACGGTTGGTTCCCCTATCCCATTTCACGATGGTGCCATCCAATACTATCGTGACCGCAATGCCTGGTCTGGCTCGACACCGTAGAATAGGTGCTCGACAACCGAGGACCAACACTGACCACGCTAACGAAACCGCACAACGCACACGAAGACCCTGAGGCTGAGGGTCCCACCCGCATCCTCAGCGGCAGGATTGCGATTCTCGTCACGACTCTGGCAGCGGGGTTGTCACTCTACGCCCTTTATTGGGTCATCGGTATCGTCCAACCTCAAATTTACCGAGTTAGTTTTCTGTTGCTCACGCTTGTTTTGACCTTCCTAGTCTTTCCAGCACATCCACGCTGGCGGGGTCAGGTGATGTGGCTCGATTGGGTTCTCGCTGGAGCGACACTAGTGGCGCTTGTCTGGCCAATCATTGACTTTGACCAATTTGTTTACCGAGCGGCAACACCATTAGCGATCGATCTTGTGCTCGGTGCGCTCACCACCATACTCGTACTTGAAGCAACACGTCGCACAGTCGGACCTATTCTGCCCATCACGGCACTCGCTTTTCTACTGTACGGGTACTACGGACCATCACTCGAACTAATAGGACTCGATCTCTTCGCACATCGTGGCTATGACATCGATCGTTTGATTGGTACTTTGTACATGACACTCGAAGGCATCTTTGGCGTTCCGCTCAATGTTGCTGCAACATTCATCGTACTCTTCACGATCTTTGGGGCTATCTTGGCGCATTCAGGTGCTGGACAGTTCTTTATTACTTGGACCATGTCAGCATTCGGACGTTCTCATAGTGGCGCAGGACCAGGCCGAACCGTAACGTTGTCAGGTTTTTTGCTTGGTACCGTATCCGGTAGCGGGGTTGCCACTACCGTGACCCTTGGTGCGGTCGCCTGGCCTCTGCTACGTAGAGCTGGCTTCACACCAGAGGTTGGTGGCGGCATTCTCTCCGCAAGCGGTATCGGAGCGATCCTGGCACCACCAACAATGGGAGCGGCGGCGTTTCTCATCGCTGAATTTCTCCAGATCACTTATTTACAGGTGATCATCATGGCGATCATTCCAGCCGTACTCTACTACCTCTCGATTGTCTTAATGATTGAAGCTGACGCACGTCGACTTGGGACCAAAGCAGTCAACGTTGATTTGCCTTCCGTTGGCACGCTGACTCGACAATCCGGGTATCAGTTTCTACCGCTTATCGCGATCGTCATTCTTTTGGTAAGTGGCATGACACCTTTCAGAGCAGTTTTCTTTTCGACTCTGCTTGCGATAGCACTAAGTTTCATTAGATCAGAGCAGGCACTAAAACCGAGACGTCTAATCGCCGCTCTAGAGGCAGGAGGACGAGGAGTTTTATCAGTCGCCGCGACCACCGCAACCGCAGGAATCATTGTTGGAGTCGTCACTCTAACAGGCCTCGGACTCAAAATTGCTGGAATCATTGTCGCTCTCGCTGGCGGTAGCATCTTCTTAACTGTTGTCTATGCAGCCGTTGCTGTCTGGATGCTTGGATTGGCCGTGCCAGTCACAGCGTCTTACATCATCGCGGCAGTCATGATTGCTCCAGCCTTAACACTGGTCGGTGTCCCTGACTTTGCAGCGCATATGTTTATCTTTTACTACGCCGTCTTGTCCGAGGTCAGCCCACCAACTGCACTATCGCCTTTTGCTGCAGCAGCAATTACAGGCGGTAATCCATTCCGGACGATGATGCTTACGTGGAAATACACACTACCCGCATTTCTTGTTCCATTTGCCTTTACTGTGAGTCCTGAAGGAGCGGGCGTACTCCTTCAGGCGCCAGTTATCGACATCATACGTACCGTCGGCACAGCAGTCATCGGAGTCAGTGCACTCGCTATGGGGCTTGGTGGTTGGCTCTTACGTCCAGCAACGAGACTGGAACGTGCCCTTGCGACCTCTGGAGGGTTACTACTCTTTTACGCTACGACTACAACAGACCTTGTGGGGTTAATACTATTCATAGCAGCAATCTCTTTCCATTTACTTCGAAAACAATGAATATAAACAAATCGAGATATGAGTAGAATGTATCTCAAACTTTCGCTCAGTTGCCAGCAAGAATCTACCTAAACGACAAAAAACACCCGGCACTGCGCTTAAACAATGATTTATCGATGAATAACCACTAGGTGATGCTAGGCCTTTCAGAGATCCTTATCGTTGTACTACTTATTGTCATCGTGTTTGGCCCAATGATCATGCGCCGCCGAAAGAAAACCAATCCCCGGTAACGCCGGCTATCCCATGCAGTGACCAACTAAACTTATGCGCGTGTCAGTTTACGAAACTTAATTCGATGCGGCGTGTTAGCTTCACCACCTAGTCTACGCCTTCGATCAATCTCGTAATCAGCATAATTACCGGCAAAAAATTCTACGTGACTATTACCTTCAAATGCGATGATATGCGTCGCAATGCGGTCTAGAAACCAGCGATCATGGCTCACAACAACAGCACAGCCTGCGAAATCGACCAACGCTTCTTCGAGTGCCCGTAACGTGTCAACATCTAAATCATTTGTTGGTTCGTCGAGTAGCAACAAGTTCGCGCCATCCTTTAGAAGACGCGCGAGATGGACACGGTTTCGCTCTCCCCCTGACAGTTCTCCAACCTTCCGCTGCTGATCTCGCCCTTTAAAATTAAACCAAGACACATAGGCACGAGACGCCACCGTTCCCTGAGCCAACGTGACATCATCGCGCCCCTCAGAAATTACCTCCCATACTGACTTTTCTGGATCTAATTCTCGATTTTGATCCACATAGCCAAGTTTTACCGTCTCGCCAAGCTTGATTGTTCCTGCGTCAGGGTCCTCAGATCCCGTCATCAACTTTAACAACGTGGTTTTTCCAGAACCATTTGGCCCGACAACTCCAACAATTCCCGCAGGGGGAAGTGTAAACGTCAACCCACCAATCAACGCACGATCACCGTAGCCTTTAATAAGGTCCGTGGCCTCAACTACTACATCACCAAGACGAGGTCCAGGGGGTACGTAAATCTCCACCGATTCCATCTTCTCTGTCACATCTTCTGCAAGTAGTTGCTCATATGCGTTCAATCGGGCTTTACCTTTGGCCTGACGTGCACGAGGAGACATACCAATCCATTCAAGCTCACGCTGCAAAGTCCTCTGTCGCTTCGCCGCGTGCTTCTCCTCAACGTCGAGTCGTTTTTGTTTCTGATCTAGCCACGACGAGTAATTCCCCTCCCAAGGAATACCGGCACCACGATCAAGCTCCAAAATCCACCCAGCAACATTGTCAAGAAAATACCGGTCATGCGTAACTGCAACGACGGTACCCTTGTAGTCAGCCAAAAACTGTTCCAACCAAGCAACAGTCTCTGCATCAAGATGATTCGTCGGTTCATCAAGTAACAAGAGGTCTGGTGACTGTAGTAACAACCGACAAAGTGCAACCCGTCGTCGCTCCCCACCAGACAACGTTGTTACATCTGCCGAGCCAGGTGGCAACCGAAGCGCATCCATCGCCATATCAATGCGTGAATCGAGATCCCATGCCCCAGCGGCTTCGATCTTATTTTGTAGTTCACCTTGCTCTTCAAGAGCCTCATCCATCTCCGGCGATACCAATCCTGACGAGAGTGACACAACTACTTCGTCGTATCGCTTCAGTAATGAACGCGCAAAAGCTACACCTTCGTTAACATTTCCCGCCACATCTTTTTCGGGATCAAGTACAGGTTCCTGAGCTAGGTAGCCAACCGTCAGACCGTCCGCAGGAAACGCTTCTCCGTCAAACTCTGTAATTTCTCCGGCCATAATGCGCAGCAATGTACTCTTACCTGAACCGTTAAGCCCCAAGATTCCAATCTTCGCGCCAGGAAGAAAAGACAACCAAATATCTTTGAGTACGGTGTGGTCTTGAGCGTACCGTTTCCCGAGCCCCTTCATCGTATAGACATACTGTGGTCCCATAGACCCACCATGGTATCGCAGCACGGACCAAGAAATGAAAACGAAAGAGTACCCAAAACAGTTTTGGTGAGTTCTCTACGTCTCTATAATTGACTAAACCGATGACCGAGGAAACTGCCAATCTAAAGCCACGACCTCCCAAACCGAGAAAGAAAAAACCTGTCTGGGTCAGTTGGTCGGACGACAAACTTTTGGACGTCAGAATGTGCGACCTCGGTGTCAGCATCAATGGCACTCCCTTAGAACGACGAATCAATGAAGTCAGAAAAGAACTAAGTGGACGCGACATCGATTTTGACCCACATTTTTGGCTGTCCGATGATTGGTTTACTCCTGATGGCGTACCTGGGGTCGCCATTCCGTTCTATCTTGCCCATCCACGCCTTGCAAAACTTGAAATGAATCAGATGCTTGAAGTTGAAGGAGGAACCAAAACTTGGTGTCTACAAATACTTCGACATGAAGTGGGGCATGCCATCGACAACGCGTTTCGACTTCAACGACGACGCCGGCGACAAAAACTCTTCGGTAAATCTTCAGAGGATTACCCGGAGTACTACACGCCTCGGCCGTACAGTAAAAGTTTCGTGCTTCACCTCGACTCCTGGTATGCCCAAAGTCATCCAGACGAAGACTTTGCCGAAACATTTGCCGTCTGGCTCGATCCTAAGACAGACTGGCGAAAACGTTACGCTGATTGGCCAGCGTTAAAAAAACTTGAATATATGAACGAGCTCATGCGCGACATCAAAAATCGGGAGGCCGTAGAAACTACGACGCGAACCGTTGAGCCTTTGTCCAGCATCAAAAAGACTTTGCGACAACACTACGGACGAAAACGGGCACATTACGGTATCGACCGACCCGATTTCTATGATCGCGATCTACGTCGCCTGTTTTCTGATGCGGGTGAATTCTCAAACAATCAGCCTGCTGCAAAATTCTTGAAGCGGATACGCCGGGATGTCAGGCGCCTTGTCGGTGGCTGGACATCGAGCTATCAGTACACAATCGACCGGGTGATCGAAGATATGATTAACCGTTGTAACCAACTGAATCTTCGGCTCACCACATCAGAGGACCGAGCAAAGTTAGATTTCACGGTATTACTTACCGTACAAACGATGAATTATCTCCATGGCGGTCGTCATCGAGTAGCACTATGAAAAAACTTCGCGTGCTTGCGTTAATGCACGACTACATGGTGCCGCCGGACGACATATCAGGACACGACTTAGCCACCGTTAAATGGAAAACTGAATTTGATGTTGCGAGCACACTCGAAGACCTAGGACACGACGTTCGAAAGCTTGGAGTCAAAGACGACCTCGGGTTGATCAGGCAGGCTAATGATGATTTCAAGCCACACATTGCATTTAATTTGATGGAGGCATTCCACGAGGT
The DNA here is from genome assembly GCA_964343415.1 of uncultured Vicinamibacteraceae bacterium. Lineage (GTDB taxonomy): Bacteria > Acidobacteriota > Vicinamibacteria > Vicinamibacterales > UBA8438 > DTWD01. The sequence goes on from CAYFJM010000005.1 coordinate 16,427, forward strand.
CGGTGTCTTTGATATGAACGTCGTTAGCTACCTCGAATTACTTCGTCTCCCATATACCGGCTGTAACCCCCGGGGCATGTTACTTTCGCGGGACAAAGCCCTATCCAAAAAACTAATGGCTTACCATCGAATCCGTGTTCCTGATTTCACAGTATTTAAGCGCGGCTTGGCGATTAAACGCCCACGGAAACTGAAATTTCCTGTGATTGTGAAATCACTAACACAAGAAGCCTCCATCGGCATCTCGCAAGCATCGGTCGTCGAAGACGATGCAAAGTTACGAGAACGGGTCAAATTCATCCATGAGTCTGTTGGTACCGATGCGATCGCTGAGCGATTCATCGATGGACGCGAGTTCTACGTTGGTGTCGCAGGCAATGAGCGGTTACAAGTGTTCCCAATCTGGGAAATTAATCTGTCGAAATTGCCTGACGGTGCGCATCGTATTGCAACTGACCGCGTCAAGTGGAATGTCGAATACCAGAAGAAACATGAAATCAAGACTAATGCTGCTACCGACTTGCCCACGGCGCTCTCTGAGCAAATCCAACGTGTCGCAAAACGGGTCTACCGCGCGCTTGAGATGAGTGGATATGCCAGGATGGATTTTCGTCTTGATTCCGATGGAAATTTCTTTGTCATGGAAGCCAATGCCAATCCACAACTCGCATTTGGCGAAGATTTCTCTGAGTCCGCAGAGCGAGCGGGTATTAGTTACGACGAACTTCTCCAACGCATTTTAAATTTTGGTCTGCGGTGGCAACCTGAGCGACCAGGCTAATAAGCTTTATTCCAGCGTGAACGAAACGTCCGTCTGCCCGCCAGCCGAAACAGTTATCTGCTGACTTTGGCCAGAAAATTGCTCGTGCCAAACAGTCAACTCATAGGAACCGGTAGGAATGCCTTGAAGTTCAAAACTCCCGTCACTTGCTGTGACCGTCCCGATATCGTCGGTAACATACACCCAACCACGCATCCATCCATGTGAGTCACATTCGATGCGTACAGGCCCAGGACGCCGCAATGGCCGCTCAATTTCAAGGCCCGGGACTGGAATCGCAATGTTGAACAACGTTCGTTGCCGGTCATCGTACGCATGAGTTGTGTGCAAAACATCATCTTCACTTGTAAGCGTAACGACAGACCGCGTCGCCGCAACCTGCACTCTAGGAACAAAGTAGCAGCCTGAATTATTGATAACCGGCTCAGGTTCGGCACCATCCCATGGAACTCCCGTTACGATAACGACCGCGTTTGAGAGACCTCCAGATGGATCAACCACTGCAGTTCTGTCCTCAACTCGGTCTCCGCAAACCGACTGGTCCGCCGTAACGTCAACCATACGCAGCATGGTGTCAACGCTGTCAGCAACGGAAACAATGCCTCGTATAGACCCAGCAACTTGTCCATTTACTGGCATTGAGGCGACTACGCCCACCACTAAAGCCAAAATACAATTCACGACCACCAAACTGCACACTCTGCGTTTATTCATTACATTAATCCTACAACGCACTAGGCATTCTCTACAGCTTGCTTCGGATCTGGTGTGAAGTCCTCGCCAGGATTGATAAATCGATTTCTTTCAAGGCCATATTGCTTCTCATACAACTGCGTATATCGTCCGTTTTCTGCCAACAGTTGATTGTGGTTGCCTCTTTCAATCACCTCACCACCCTCAAGCACCAAAATCTGATCAGCACTTTTGATCGTAGACAGTCGATGAGCAATAACAAATGTCGTCCGTCCCTGACAAAGCGCCCTTAGCCCATCTTGAATAAGTGATTCGCTCTCACTATCGAGACTTGAAGTTGCCTCGTCAAGAATAAGAAGACGAGGATCCGCAAGAATTGCTCTGGCAATCGCTACTCGTTGCCGTTGGCCACCCGACAATTTCACGCCACGCTCACCTACAATTGTGTCGTAGCCAACTGGGAATTGTTCAATAAATTCATCACAATGAGCAATACGGCTAGCAGTGCGAATTTCGTCAAGAGTCGCATTCCTATTGGCAAACGCGATGTTCGCAGCGATCGTGCCATCAAATAAGAAATTTTCCTGAAGCACCACCCCCAAGTTCTCCCGATAGTCACTTAATCTAATTTCATCAAGGTTACGACCATCCACTAGTACGCGACCTGATGTAGGGCGATTAAATGCCATAACCAGACTGAGAAGCGTACTCTTGCCCGATCCGCTTGATCCAACTAGGGCGGTTGTGGTCCCAGGAGCGGCAATAAAGGAAACCGCCTTCAACACAGGCACACCTGGCTCGTATTCGAAACAGACATCCTCCACTCGGACATCTCCTCTTAGTATGCCAAGTGGCTCACGAGATGCATCTTCTTCATCCTCTGTTGTTTGTGTTCGTATCTCTCGTATTCGATCGAGCCCCGCAAGAGCTTCCGTAATCTGGGTGCCAATCGATGACATCTGAATGACTGGAGCAATAACAAGTCCAGTAAAAATGATGTACTGCAGCAACGCGCCAGTCGTCCATGTCTCATTGATCAATGCACGTCCACCCAGAACAATCATGAGAGCGCCGATTACGCCCATGACCAAACCGGCAACAGAAGTCACCGCCGAAACACCTGTCACCGCCTTCGCAACATTTCGAAATAATCGATGCGCGCCACGAGTAAACACAAGCTGTTCCCGTCTCTCAACACCATATGCCTTGACGACCCTGATACCACTAAGTGTCTCGCCAAGTCGCCCGGTAACTTCTGCATTGATCTTTCCACGTGCGCGAAAGACTGGGCGCAATCGAGAAAATCCAACCGCCATCGTGATCCCAAAAACAATAAGGATTGCCACCGTAATCGTCGTCAACCTCCAATTGAGGTAAAACAGCCAAGCGAGAGCAATTGTTGCGGTCACCACTCCGCCTGCAAGCTGAACCAGCCCAGTACCAACCAGGTTTCGAATACCTTCAGCATCGGTCATGATGCGAGAAATCAAAACGCCTGTCTGCGTTGAATCAAAGTAGTTGATAGGCAATCTCGAAACATGAGTCATTACTTGCTTGCGCATCTCGGTGATCGCACGTTGAG
>CAYFJM010000006.1:0-17775 GCA_964343415.1 uncultured Vicinamibacteraceae bacterium
GCCTGGCTAGCAGGAAAAGTGGAAAAACACGGGCCGACCGTAAAACAGAACATACAAAAAGCAGGCAACTCTGTCGGCGACGCGGCCGAATTCGTGGCAACCCAAGTCGAAGCCGTCACCGACAACGACTGAGTCAAACCGAAAAGTAAAACATTAATTGCCACGTCCGCGGAATACAGTAATATCCAACGAGTAACGGTTATTACTCCCGTATTTTTTGAATTCTAGGTATTTATTGCCCCGCCTTTGTCTCGTGCTCTCAGCCGGCGGTCTTCGTGGTGCTGCACATCTCGGAGTCCTTCGTCGCCTCTCGGCGGCAAATATTCCACTCGATAGCATTGTTGGCGTGAGTGCCGGCGCGGTAATTGCTGCTTACTACGCGGCCGTCGGATTGAACATTGACGAATTAATTGACGAAGCCGTACTTTTCAAGGGACGACATCTTGTGGCACATAGCCTGAACTTGCGCACCCGCCGTCGACTCCGATGGTTTTTTGAACCCCTTGCCGGTGTCATTCCAAGAAGACTCAGACAACTTGAGTCGTGTCGATTCGACCAACTTCATCACGGCATTCGATCTATCGGGGTGGTCTGCCATGATCTGACGCATAATTGCCCCCGCTACCTGACCACCCGTTCGCACAGCAATATTTCACTCTACAACGCAGTCGCAACGAGCGCCTCAATCCCCAACATGTTTCCGCCACAACCGGTCGAATTCGAAGGACAACATTGCAATTTTACGGACGGTGGCATCAGTGACGCATTGCCTATTCTTTTTGCTCAATCAGCAGACCTCGACGCTACACACATCATTGCGTCTGACTGTCGTACTCATGCTGATCGTCCGCAGTATGCAAATCAACAAAACTGCACCTACATACGACCGGTCCTCAATAGCACCACTGTGCTTCGGGCACCTCGCGATTCATTAATTGAAGCCGTCACCGCCGGAGAAAACGCTGTCACCGACAAGTTTCTCAATCAAATACGATCGTGGACTGTCAACACATGACCACTGGAACACGCTACAGGCTATTGAATGACAAATTGCTGGTCGCGAAACGACCAAACCCGTAGTACGCTGCACGTAGTGTTTCGATGCGAAAGAACCTTTACAGCTTTGCGGCCACAATCCTGCTTGCCGGTACTGTCTCAACCGGACTAGCAATACAACAGGGTACTCGAACGACCCGAGAGCTATTCCCAAACACAGAAGACCATGGACGTGCAGCTGTCGAGTACCTCGACGACCAACTACAAGTCGTCGCGGCTTACTATTACTCACAACACAACCACGACTCCCGCTGGCTACTAATCGAAGTTGCCATCACTTCCTCCGGTGCAATGACGATTGAACGTGACAACATCAAGCTTGTCCGTCCGGACGGAAGAGAAATCTCTCTTGCATCACAACGCGCATTCGCACGAGACCACCAACGGATCAGACCATTGCTACAAGCAGCAACGACCACCCGTCACGGCATTGGCGCATACATCGTTCGGCAACGTGCGCGCCGGTTTCGGTTTTTTGTGCAACCATTCGATGGCATCGTCGACACACTCTTCGACACCGATCAACACCGTGTGGCCTGGGGCGATTTGTTTTTCTCGTCACCAACAGGTCGCTGGGACCCTGGCACTTACTCTCTTGTTGTCACTGGAGGAAACGGTCGACAAGCAGTATTACCCATAGACCTCGAATAGTACCGATATCACTCTCGTCCTGAGAAGTGTTACTTTCTGTAAAGCTGACCGTTTAGTTCCGTCACATCACCTCTCGAGACTCAAAATCCAGCAATCTCTTGGTGTAACCGACTGCCGGATGACAACCCACCACTGGCTGTATCGGGCTAGAATAAGCTTAGATTTGGTGCAAACTATGGCACTTAACAGTGAAAAGATGAATCCGGACGGGGTTTGCGCCAGAACAATGCTTGTCGAGAGACCTCAACCCGCGGTATATAAGGTACGTCATACTCTGTTACAGATAACCGGCAACCACCGGATTCGGCTAATTTCCAGGGGGGGGATCCCGATGCAACGTATAGCGACTCTCAGCATCATCACTTTCGCAACTATCGCACTTATCGCTGGTGCTCATCTCACCGCCGAACAAGGCGCAGGCCACAACCATATCGGCCATGTAATGGATGCGTGGAATGACACACCTGACGGTGTTGGGCTCCTACCCGCGGCCGTTGAAGAAGCCGGTATCGCCGCACAGCATGCATCGCTGGCAGCAAAGGATCCGAGCAATCTTGACTCGATGAAACGACATACAGCACACGTCTTACACGCTGTCGACCCAACCCAGATTGAAAATGGCCCGGGTAAAGGGTACGGCGTGAAACAGGGGGCGGAAGGCGCCGCGAAACACATTCAAGCCGCGGCCAATACCGACGGGGCGTCTGACGCCATTAAGACCCATGCAACCCACGTGGCAACTTCCGCGAGAAACACCGTTGCTCGGGCGGACGAGATTGTGGCCCTTGCCAAAAAAATCGCCATGGCAACGTCCGCTTCAACTGCTTCAAGCCTAGTAGCCGAACTCAATACCCTTGCACAGCAACTGCTCCCAGGGACCGATGCGAACGGAGACGGGCGGACGGGCTGGCAGGAAGGCGAAGGCGGACTTGAAGTCGCCACAACGCACGCAAATATTATGAAGAAGGCCGAAGGTCTTCCATAAGCAAGACCCTTCACGGGGCGAGTGTTGCAAACTTAGATTCAGGTTTGTAGCACTTGCCTCTGTTGTTCCTACACAAATCTCATTCGGTTACTTTTGCATCTAGTCGAAGTACGTTCTTAATCCTCGACGTAAGACGACGATAGTCTGTACTCGGGATGCGACGCCAAATACTTCTCAATACGACTTTCTCTTCTTACAGCATCGCCAATAAACGTTACCGCTTCTTGTAAACGCGCATCGGGTTCTGCGCAACTGAGACGCAAAAACCCACCTCCCGCATCACCGAAGCACTCCCCTCCAAGACAAGCCACGCCATAGTCATCATCGGCAGCTTCCAACAAGAAAAGTGCTAAACCGTGCGACGTAATGTTGTAACGGTTGCAAATTGTCTTCACCGAGGGAAACACATAGAACGTCCCCTTAGGCATCACACAGGAAAAGTCGTCCAGTTGATTAAGTGCTGTCACAAGCAACGTAACTTTGCGCTGAAAATCAGCCATCCTTTCGTCTCGGACCGCCCCGTCGCGCCGCATCGCTGCGATCCCTGCTTGCTGCGTAAACGGTGGTACGCACGAGAGTGAAGTATTCGCTAAGACCGTCAAAATTTTTGCCATCGCTACACTCGATACGCTATAGCCCAGCCTCCATCCACTCATGCTGAATGACTTACTAAACGTATAGGCGGCTAAACACTGATCAAACATACCAGGCTGTCCAAGGAGCGTATGGTGTTGACCCTGCCAAACCATCGCATCGTATGGCTCGTCGCTAAAAACAGCAATGTCTTTACCACGAATGAGCGATGCCAATGCCTCGAGGTCTTCTAGGGTGGCTACACCGCCCGTGGGGTTATGTGGACTATTAAGAAAAATGGCCTTTGGTTTTGGGTCGTCCGTAAGAAACCGCTCAACATCATCAAGGCTCGGCCGAAAGTCGTGTGACGCGCGTAATTTCGAGAGGACCATCCTTCCGCCCCGACGATGGATATTCGCTGGATACGTTGGAAAGTGCGGGCTAAACACAAGGACACCGTCGCCGGATTCAACAAACGCTTCACAAAAGAACTGCTCAAAGACCTTGGCGCCGGGACCAACGACGATATTGTCAGCCGACACCGACAGGTTGTACAGCTGGTTGACATACTCGGCAGCCGTTGACCGAAATTCCGGTAGCCCCGCTGAAGCTCCATAATGTGTCTGACCCTCGGTCAACGCCCGGATACCACCGTCAAATCCTTCTGGAGATGTTGGAAACGGGCTATCACCCACTTCAAGTTCAACGATGTTTTTTCCCGCGGCTATTAATCGCTTCGCTACGGCCAGAACAGTAAAGGCCGTCTCTCCCTGAACAGTGGTGGCAAATGTCGAAAAGTTCGCAGACATGGGACGGCAAGCATACCCTACTCGTGTGGCAAGACCCGTGTTGCTACCAACGACCAGACTCCGCCATTAGTCCGACAACACTTCAGCAGGCAACTCTCCAGGTGACTCAATATACGCGTCGCGTTGTGAACTGCGTGATATCGGCAATTGAGGACGGTCAGAAAAACGCCAGAAGCTCATCCTCGATGAGGGATGAATCTTCTACCAATTTCTTGAACTTCTGAAGAAGTTCCGCACCCGTCTTCCCATCGATGGCGCGGTGATCCGCCGACAGGGTCACCGTCATCATCGATTCGACCACAACACTCTGCTCGCGCACCACGGGCCTTTGTTCGATGGCACCAAAGCCAAAAATACAACTCTGAGGAGGATTAAGAATGGCGAAAAGACTTGAAACACCAAACATCCCCAGATTCGAAATCGTGCACGTGCCCCCCGTATAGTCATCTGGCTTTAATTGCCCTTTTCGTGCACGCTTGGTCAGGTCTCTCAGTTCTGCGGCAATCTGCTGCACGGTCTTTGTCCCAACCGAACGAACAACAGGTGTTACAAGGCCTGACGGCGTCGATACGGCAACCGCGATATCCACAGACTCGAATACCCGGACCGCATCACCTGCCCATATCGAGTTGGCTTCAGGAACGGCAGTCAACGCTAACCCAGCCGCCCGCACGAGCAGGTCATTAATCGTAATAGCAATGGCACCTGATACGGCATTTGCACGTTCACGACAAGCAAGTAGTTCCTCGACAGAACATGACAACTCAAGATAAAAGTGTGGCACCGTCTGCTTCGACATCGTCATCCGCTCGGCAGTCACGCGCCTCATCGCAGTAAGTGGCTCATCTACATGCTGGGAATCGGGTAATGGTGTCGTCGCCGCTTTGTTTGAAGGCCCATTCCCCAACTGTCGTTCGATATCCGCTTTCGTAACTTGACCCGCTGCGCCCGTCCCAGTGACCCGCGCCAAATCAAGACCGACCAATGCGGACATCTGCCGTGCCAACGGTGTCGCTGCGATTGCGTCTGAAGTCGAACCCTCATCATCACTTTTTACTTCTGGTATCACTGGTCTAGGCGAAGGCGTCACAACAACGACTGGACTGGCTTCGTCTTGGCCCACACCGTCATCGCGTGACTGGACTATGCCCTCGGTCAGTCGCAACGTTGCCAACACGGTGTCCACAGGAACGTCCTCTGTCCCGGCCGCAATATGAATTACATCAAGAGTACCGTCGGCAGGAGATTCAAGTTCAACTGTTGTCTTATCCGTCTCGATTTCAGCAATCGGTTCACCAGTCCGAACCATCTGACCGGACTGGCGTAGCCACGCCGTTACGGTTGCCGCAGCCATAGATTCGGCCAGTTCTGGCAACCGCACTTCCATTGTTCCGGCCTGTCCTAATCCCGACACATCCGATTGAACGACGTCTTTCTCTACTGACGTCTCTTCCGCATCCGTCTCGATATTCCTGACCACCGCCAACACGGTCCCAACCGCAACGTCTTCTGTCCCAGCCACCACGTGTATCTCATCGAGAATTCCATCTGCCGGCGCCTCAATTTCGACAGTTGTTTTATCGGTTTCGACCTCCGCAATCGGTTCACCCAACCGCACAGAGTCCCCAGGTTGCTTGAGCCACGTCGTCAATGTGGCCGACGTCATCGACTCAGCTAATTCAGGAAGGATAATTTCGCTCGACATACGTGGTAATTATCGATCAACAAGCAGGCGTGCAGCAGCAGCGACCATCGCCTTCGCATCAAGACCATACTCATGATACAAATCTGGCAAGTCACCGGACTGACCAAATCGGTCTACGCCAAGCGGTACAACTCGATGGGGTCGAACAGACGCTAACCATGACAATGTTGACGGATGACCATCGATGGCCGTTACCAGGCCTGCAGTCGCAGGAAGCGCCTTCAGCAAACGCGAAACATGCGAGGGTCGTCCGTCCAGAGGACCGCGACAGCTATCAGTCCAACCACGATACAAACGGTCAACAGATGTGATGACCAATAGCCCTGCACCCGGCTCATCCTCTGTTACCTGCCGATGCGCTTCTATCGCTTCTGGTAACACAGCGCCTGATGCGACAATCCCTAGCGTTGTGTTCTTCCTCGGAGGCACCAGCCAATACCCCCCTTCCGTAACATCGCTCGCGAGTGTGCTCGTGAATTCTCGTGCCGGCTGTTCAATCGGCCGCGTCGACAAACGTAAATAGACCGCACCGCCATCGTCTGCCTGCAAATGTTCAAAACTCCATCGCATCATTTCGCACAGTTCATCGGCATACGCCGGCTCAAAAGACGTCAGACCAGGTTGCGCCAACCCGATCAAGGGTTCGTAGACCGACTGATGCGCCCCGCCCTCGGCAGCCAGCGATATCCCCGATGGAGTGCCCACCACAATAAACCGCGCATCCTGATAGCAGGCATAGTTGAAAGCATCGAGTCCACGACTAATAAACGGGTCATAGACTGTGCCTATTGGCAGTAGTCGCTCTCCAAACAAGGGCGCACTCAATCCAAGTGCTGCGAGCAGCAAGAACAGATTGTTTTCCGCAATACCCAGTTCAATGTGTTGACCCTGTGTCGACATTTTCCAGTTAAGTGCCGACAAAATTCGCTCATCCTTAAAGTGATCACCTTGCTCGTGACGACCAAAAATCGCCCGCCGGTTGAGCCATGACCCCAAGCTCGTCGAAACCGTTACATCCGGAGATGACGTGACAACGCGGTCAGCCAAATCAGGGTGTGTCCTGGCAAGGTCGGATAGAAAGCGACCAAACGCCTCCTGAGTAGAAAGTTTGTCACCACTCGGAGGCTCAAAACGAGAGGGCACCTCGACGCGTGGAGCAATGAATCGTCGCGGTCCAGATCGTCCAAATGGCACCGCGTCGAGAAACATCCGGAGTTCTTCCGTCGGTGTCTCCAAACCAGCGAACTGGTCCCACTCCTCACCATCAGAAATCTGCATCTGTTTCTTGAACGCAGTCATCTGATCAGGCGTCAGGATCCCAGCGTGGTTGTCTTTGTGACCGGCTAGCGGGAGACCATAACCTTTGATGGTGTACGCGATGAAGCACGTCGGTTGGTCATCAGGAACCGCCCGAAATGCGTCAGTAACCATTTCCATATCGTGGCCGCCAAGATTTGTCATCAGGCGGCCAAGTGCTTCGTCGTCATGCTCATCGAGCAATGCCCGAATCCCGTGCGTATCACCGAGTTCACGGGTCAGTTCTTCACGCCAAGCTCCTCCGCCTCTATACGCCAAGGCCGAATAACGAGAGTTATCTGCCGTATCAATCCAATGCTGGAGAGCATCCCCTCCGGGACGCTCAAAAGCGGCCGTTAGCAAATGTCCATATTTAAGTACTTCGACCCGCCAATCGAGATTTTGAAAAAACCGCTCAAGACGATCTGAGAATCGTCCAACCATGACCGCATCAAGACTTTGTCGGTTGTAGTCAATAATCCACCAAACATTGCGGACATCGTGTTTCCATCCTTCAACCAACGCTTCAAACAGATTCCCTTCATCAAATTCGGCATCACCAGCGACAGCGATCATCCGACCTGGTTCACGTTCAAGACCAAGGTTCTTCAAGCGAATGTAATCCTGCACGAGCGACGCAAAAGACGTCATTGCAACGCCAAGACCGACGGACCCTGTCGAAAAATCAACATCGTCCGCATCCTTAGTACGAGAAGGGTAGGACTGAGCTCCGCCAAAACCACGAAAACGTGTGAGCTGATCCTTACTTTGGTTACCCAACAGGTACTGAATTGCATGAAACACCGGACTTGCGTGCGGCTTAACTGCCACTCGGTCGGCGGGACGCAGCGCGTCAAAATAAAGCGCTGTCATTAAGGTGGCCACCGACGCCGACGAGGCCTGATGCCCGCCAACCTTTAAACCGTCCCGTGACGGGCGGAGATGATTCGCATGATGAATCATCCAAACAGACAGCCACAGTACTTTCCGTTCGAGGTCTTTGAGATAGCGAATCTGCTCTGGCGTTCGCTGGGATGAATTTTCGTGAGTCAGCATTCCTAAAGCTAATCTTAGCAACTATCATGTGAAAAAATATTGCGAATATTTCTATTTTATTTAATTATTAGCAATATTATTGCTCTTCTAATGCGAAGATTAGATTCTATAGATCGTCGAATCCTCGATGTCCTTCAGAAAGATGGTCGACTCTCCAATGCCCAACTCGCCGAACAAGTTGGGCTAACGCCGGCCCCTTGTCTCCGCCGTGTTCGAGCGCTTGAAAAAACAGGCGTCATCCAAAAATATGCCGCGCTCGTCGATTCACGTGCACTGTCACTTGGCGTCACCGTCTTTGCTCAGGTCACCCTAGATAAACAAGTGAAGGACCAACTGGAAGTCTTTGAACAATCAGTAAGCCAGTGGCCAGAAGTGATGGACTGCTACCTTATGACCGGAGATGCAGACTACTTACTCAGAATCGTCTTGCCCGATGTGGAAGCGTATGAACGCTTCTTAAACGAAGCCCTCACGCAGGTACCAGGTGTCGCAAGCATTAAGTCAAGTTTTGCGTTGCGACAGGTGAAATACTCAACCGCTCTTCCATTAATCTCCGAAGTTCCCGATAGACGACCAGCGTAGTAGGATGCCATCATCATTTTTGAGGAGAACCTCATGCGGACGAGTATGACGAGACGTGAAGCATTACAGCTACTTGGCGTAACAGTGGGAACCATGACCGCCGGGCCTCCCTTAAACGCTCAACAGCAGTTCACCACCGCCGAACCACCAGACTTCCCAACCGGTTCGATTATCCGAACCTTGCAAGGTGACGTTATCCCGTCGTCCTTGGACAACGGCGCAACGCTGTTTCACGAACACGTCGGTCGGGATGACATTCAACTTGCGGTCGAAGAATTACGTGCCTGCGCCTTTGACGGACTCCGATGCATTGTTGATGCCGCAACCGGGCGCCGCACTGAACAACAAGTACGAAACCTAAATGCGATTGCGGATCAAAGTGACGTGCGCATCATCATGGCAGGCGGTTATTTTGAAGATATTGGGTTTGCCATTTACCCAGTTCGTGTCGCTGAAATGTCCGAAGACGAGCTTGTCGACGAACTTATCGCCGATGCTACTAGTCAACGTTGGGGTGCGTTTGGCGAAATTGCATCGTCACTGGAAATGCGACCAGACGAAAGAAAAGTTCACCGGGCGATTGCAAGAGCACATCTACAGACCGGACTCCCAATCTTCACACACACGCCACATGAAAGCTGTCCAAGTTGTGCAATAGAACAAATGGATGTGATCGAAAATGTCGGCGTCGACCTGGCGCACGTTGTCATAGGGCACATGGCCACTCTCAAACCAGAACACAATCCACTTGCCACCCATCGTGAGATCGCCAACCGTGGTGCGTTCATCGGTCTCGACACACTAGGTCACGAGATGGGCCGATCTGACATACCAGCCACAGACAAAGTTCGGATGGTCACCGACCTACTGAACGCCGGCCTTGAGGACCACATTCTCTTGTCCTCAGACCAAGGCAATGTCCGACAGTTCAAGCATTACTATGGACACGGTTGGTCGTCAGTACTTATGCAATTCGTACCAAAACTTCGATATGCGCGTGTTCCTGAAGAAACGATTCGCAAAATTCTCGTCGACAACCCTCGAAGATTCCTTGCGTTTCAACCCACACCCTAACGCTCAGCGGTTGTAATTTACCGCCGGCTAGACTCACTCGTTTTGCTAGCAAGACGATAAGTGTCCCGATAACAGATAGCCATCTCGTCAGTTCACAATCGCTTGGTACACAAGATTTCTCGACAATCCATGCACACGTGCCTGAGCGCGCCCCTGATGTTGAATCATGCCAACAAATGTGAGGTCGAGTGCCGGATCGATCCAAAACCATGTGCCGTCAATGCCAAGCCAATAATACGAACCCGGTGAATTCGGCTCACCCGCTGCCGCCGGATCCATATAGATCATAAAGTCCATTCCAAACCCCATGCCCGGCCGCATATGGCGTGTTGCTTCAGCCGACATGTGGTTCGTGCGCATCATCTCAACAGTGCGCGGAGCCAGAAGTCGTATACCGTTAAGTTCGCCACCATTTAGGAGCATCTGCGCAAACCTCAGGTAATCATCTACCGTACCAAAAAGCCCACCACCACCTGACGGCCCTGGCGGCGTCTTCGTAAAGGCGTCTCCTCTAGAATCCAACCGTAAGTTTCCATCAGGGTCGACGGAATGCCGAAGAGCCAGTCGATTGGTTTTTTCCGTCGGGACGTAGAAAGCCGTGTCAGTCATACCAAGAGGACTGAAAACACGTTCTCTGAGAAAGTCTGCAAATTTTTGGCCGGACAACTTCTCAACCAAATACCCCTGCACATCCACCGATGAACTGTAGATCCAGCGTGTTCCTGGTTGCGCCAGTAATGGCAACATTGCCATTTTGTCGATCATGGCTTGTAACGGTTCGCGGGCGTTAAGTACTCGCCGATCTCGGAACATACGATTGACTGGGTGGCGCATGTCAAGGGTATACGCAAGGCCCGCGGTATGAGTCATGAGTTCCCTCATCGTAATCGGTCGTTCTAGTTCTTCCTCCCGTATTGAGCCATCGCTGTTTTCACCGGCATACACAGTCAACTCGTCAAATTCAGGTATGTAGTCAGACACCGGATCATTAAGTCGCCAGCGTCCTTCTTCGTAAAGCATCATCATTGCCACACCGGTAATTGGCTTTGTCATTGAAAAAATTCGAAACATGGAATCTCGAGTCATCGGCCGGTTACTGGCAATGTCCTGCACGCCAGCAACATCAACGAACGCAACCTTCCCGTGCCGCGCCAACACCGTGACCACACCAGCAAGTTCACGTTCGTCAACCATCGCCTGTAACATGCTATCGAGTCGTGCCAACCGCTCCTTTGACAATCCGACTTCTGTCGGGTCCACGCTCGGAAGGCTATGCGCAGCTTGTTGGCCTGACGCTGATGGCGTCGTGCCAACCAACGCGAAGCCCAATAGAACGATACAAAGAACGTAAATACTTCTCGGCACTCTGGCATTCATGGTCATAAGTCTCAACCCTCTGTTACAAACTGGAATACGCCAGGCTCCGCTCACGCGTTTACCGCGAAGACGGCACCCAATGGCTTAAATCCAACCAATCGTCCAAAGCAAATACACCACGGCCATTGCAGCAACACCATTCACAAACGTCACACCCCCGTACGACACCAACGCCGCTTTTAGTGACATCCGCGAAAGGGACATACAGACCCAGAAGTAGCTTGAATTCACGTACTTGATAATCATCGAACCAGCCGCACCGGCAAGCATGGTCGCTTCCGGTGTCAATCCAAGTCGATCCATCATTGGTGCCGCAACAGAAGCAGCTGTGATCACGCCTACTGTCGTCGACCCCGTGATCATGTTGCCAACAACCCCGAGCACAAATGGCAGGAAGATCGCCGGCAAACCAACGGCTGCCGTCGTTTCGGCAATAGCTTCAACGGCGGGCGTATTCCGAAGAATTTGTGAAAGAGCGCCACCCAGCCCCGTTACCATAATGATCATCGCCGAAGTCCGAAGGGCTTCTTCCACCCACGTCCCAACTCGCGCTTCAACCTGATCACTGGTCGTCTGCCGATACGCAAGCAATATGCCTATCCCGAGCGCCACAACCGGCCACCCGAGGTAAAGCATCAAACGGTTAATGAGATGTTCATCCGGCAGCATCAACGCTGCGATGCTCTGTCCAGCAATAAGCGTTAACGGAATCAAGATAGGAGCGTAAGCACCCCATGTTGACGGCAACTCCGCTTCCCGACCTTGTTCAATAAACGACTGGCCAACAAACTCCTTCGAAGGTGGTGATTCAATATGCGGTCCAACCACTTGAGCATACAACCACCCTGCCAGCGATCCGATTAGGGTCACAAGACCTCCGAAAAGGATGACCTTGCCAATATCAGCCCCAACCAACGCGACGGCAGCCAGCGGCCCCGGTGTTGGTGGCACCATGGCGTGCGTCAACTGCATCGCACCCACCAAACCAGTCCCCATAACACTCATGTTGACTCCCGCCGCTAGTGCCGCCGAATGCACCAATGGATTTAGGATAACGTAGCCAACATCAGAAAAAATGGCTAGGCCAATGACAAAACCACTCAACGTCAAAGCTAGCGGCATCCGGCGCTCACCGACCCAACGAATCATGGAGGACGTGATCCGTTCAACCCCACCGGTATGCTTCAAAGCTTCGGCTAGAATCGAACCAAGGACGATAACAACCGCAATCCCCTGAATAGTTCGCCCAAATCCCTGCTCAAACGCATCAATAAATTCGGCCCGGCTAATGCCAGGAATCATCCCAAACAAAAGAATTGGGAGTAATAGCGCAATGAACACGTGCCATTTGAAACGGGTAATCAATAAAAATAGCAACGCAATCATCGCTACAAGCCCGGCTACAGCAACGATCGAACTTTCAGTAATCATGCGATGCTCCTAACTGTTACGGCATTTCGGCCAATCGGTGTGTTCCGGACAATCGAACAAAGCCAAGCAAATCATAATGACGATACTCGTATCCGGACGCACAAAATCAAAAGTAAACATTGCAAAGGCATCATAGATCTGCTTTGCTTTCCGTGTCTGCTCCAAATAACCTGCTTAAGTTATTGGGGCCAGTAGCTGAGTTCACCCACATCGAGAACTGATGAGACTATTTAGATTGTTTCCTCATCTCGCAGGTGATTACGCAGCAATAGCAGTTGTGATTCGTACTTGTTGGCGTAAGCAACGAGAGTTTATGAAGGAGCAATTAGATGGGGAATAGGTTGTATGTGGGAAATATCCCGTTCTCTTCGGGTGAGGACGAACTGCGCGAACTTTTCTCACCGTTTGGTGAAGTTGAGTCTGTTCATATGGTCACAGACCGAGCCACCGGTCGGCCGCGAGGATTTGCATTCGTGGAAATGGTCAGTGAAGAGGACGCGCAGAAAGCAATTGGCGAATTAGACCAAACAGATTTTCAAGGGCGACGACTCGCCGTCAATGAAGCCCGGCCTCGTGCACCGCGCCCAATGGGCGGTGGTGGGCCCCCAGACGATGGTGGCTTCGACGGTGGTCGAAGAGAACCTCGCTGGTAACACAATCGCATTTAACGCAGTTGCACGCGCAATACTGCGCATTAGTTCACAGCCTGCGTAGCTAAGTTGATGCCTATCGGCGCTCGCACCGATAGAATGTGAGGCTTGGGTTAGAGCGTAATCTAATGATTCCTTCACTGTCTTCTAATGATCGCGTCATCGCTGGAATTGCCGCATTACTCATCGTAGTGAGTACTTCAAGCGCAACCGCCACGATCAAACAAAGTAACTTTCCTACTCCAGTAACCACAGCACTCATCGATGGTAATGCTGGGTGGCTGGGTGTCAACGAAAGCGCAGCGACCGGAGATTGCCATCTGCTCGTTACATTGCTGCGCACCAAGGTACTTGGCTATTGCACGGTTGAAGGCGGTGCACCATTAACTGAAATCAAATTGCGAGTCAGTGGGTTCGACACACCAGTGTTCACCACGCCCGTCGTTGGCACTGGACCGTTCTCGTTTGTCGTAGAGTCAGCATCCGCCCTGCTAGTCCGTGCTTTTTCTAGTGACAGCGTCACGATCCAAGGACACACGCTCGCCGGTCTCGAAGTAGAAGGAACACTGCGCCGACCAATCGACGTTACCTCATTTTCTGTACCGCTGCACGGTGGCCAAGTCGTGCCGCCAAGTGATTCCAAGGCGCTAGCGGTCTGCCTTGTTACTGTCCTGGCCAACCCGTCGTTTCTCGGTGTCGACTGTTCTCATAACCTTGTCGACCCTCAAATATTTGAGCTGTACGGTGGGCCAGCTTTTCAAAAAGGCCAACTAGCCGTTGATTTAAGCGCCAGCCTTGAACCGACCACAGCCAGTTATTGGCAACCGCTGGCCAATCCCGTGCGCCTGGCTATGGCCATTGACCGCACCTATCTCCGTATGGTCGGAACAACCGAAACTGACATTATTCGTGGGCAGGTCTCTGGTTGTCGCTCATCAGCAACATCCGTTTGTATGTTTGGGCGATTCAGAGTGGTAGCCCAAGGTAAACCATCCGGCGACTCGTCAACTCAGATAGGTGCGACAGGAGAACTTTTAGCAGCCCCGTTCGACAGTCTTATCACAACAAAAGATGAAACCTGGAAAACACAGACTGCGCTCTTTAGCCTAACGGATGAAAATGAACAATCACTACTCGTAGAAATGAGTGACGGCTGTAGTACCGGACAAGGTATTGCCTTGAATGTCGTCGGAACAGACTTTGAACGATTTGAGTATTTTATTTTTTTCTCTGACCTGCTCCTAGGTTATTCCGATTCCCTTACGACAGCCGGTGGGTACCGACTCGACCGCCGACTGGCCTATGCAATGCCCTGCCCTCCACAACCACAACAATGAAAGCGTATATCTCCAGAATAGTCTTTGCGGCAGTACTGGCATCTGGTATTACAGACGCCTCCGCCCAACAAGTACTACTACCACCTTCACCCGGCGCGTGGACTGCGGCAATGGAAGTCGTTACCGAGGCGGAGGATACAAGTACAAGTTCGTCAACGGGGAATGCTGCTTCTGGAAGTTGTCACTTATTCGTCACGCGTTCCGGACATCGTGCACTCACACGGTGTCGTCTGACGAACTTCACACCGAGTGTATTTTCGTTTTTCACGACACGATTTGGACTGCAGAACCAACCGCTTGCGTCGGTCGCCACGATAGACGTCAACAGTACAACGTCTGTGGTTCTGGAGATGCCTCCCGCAAGTTTCGTGGATGCATTACTTACCGGCGACGCCCAGCTAGAATTGAAGGATCTATCAGGGTCGCGCATGCGTGGCACATTTTCAGAAGTGGAAACAACCATCACAACCATCGCTCTCGATGGCACACAGGTAGTACCGCCATCTGATAGCCTCGCAACAGGGCAATGCGACATTCTCGTCGCAAAAATAGCAGCACTCGCCGGGCTCGACTGTAGCTTATCCAGCGCAACTACCGATACGATCACCCTGAACACCGGTGCCCGTGGACAGACAGGAAGTATTGTCGAAACATTCACAATTCCAGTCGGTGATAGTCATCCGACGGCGTGGGTCCCAGCTAATGATCTTCTTATTCAGACGACAAGTAGCCCTGCGCCTTATTACCTCAAAGTGGACAATGGAATAAGCGCAATTCGTGGTCAGGCAGACGGATGCCGACGGAACAAACACACCCTCTGCTTGCAAAACCGTTTCGTAATTACGTCGGAAGGCGAACTCGGGTTTGATGACAAAACACGTGGGTCAGGAGAAGCCGAACCTATTTCAGATAAATTTGGCTTGCTGCGCATGCGTGGAACAGACAAGTCTGGACTTCAAATGAACACACTATCTGGCGTGACGGCGTACATCAAGGACAGTTGTGCTGCTCTCAAAACGTTTACCGTACAACTAACCCTAAATGCCGGCCCGACAAATGTGACCGTCCGAGACACGCAAACCAACCTCAGTCGCATATTCGCCCTCGATATCGAGAGTAAAAGTAGCATCGTCGATCGCACCACCTTCCTCTGCAAATAGTGCTGGTGCTTACCATCGTTGGCCAGTCGCACGGTAGGTAATTTAGTTCCGAAATGATAGGCTGGAACGTAACTTATCCTCATGGCAGCACTTCAAGATCCTTCTGAAGTTCGAGATGTCGTTGTGATCGGATCAGGGGCTGGCGGCGCAACCGTAGCGCATGTCCTGACCGATCTCGGGATTCGTGTCACAGTGCTCGAAGCAGGGCCAATGTTAGACCCGTATCAAGAATTCAAAGAACACAACTGGCCCTATAGTCACGACCACCGAGGAGCCGAAGAGGGCGGTCGCCGTTATTTCGGAACAGGAAAACCATTCGGATTTTTCGCCACAACCAGCGGTGGCTGGGAACTCGACGGAGAGCCTTACACCGTTGCAGACGACACGAAGGATTTTTGGTGGTTCCGGTCACGGATTGTTGGGGGGCGCACCAACCACTACGGCCGAATGTCCTTTCGATTTGCTGATTACGACCTCAAGCCACGCGACCGAGACGGCCTAGGGTGGAATTGGCCTATCAGCTATGACGACCTCTCCCCCTACTACGACAAAGCCGAACAGTTCATTGGTGTGGTTGGAAGCCACGAGGGCCTACCCAGTGCTCCTGATGGTTTATTTCATGACCCGCCACCGCCAAAAGCTCATGAACTGTTGATTCAGCGCGCCAGTCATAAAATGGGGATTCCCTGTATTCCCAACCGTCGGGCGGTAATTACCCGTGCCATCAACGGAAGACCAGCCTGTCACTACTGTGGACAATGTGGTCGTGGTTGCCGAACCGGATCGAATTACTCTGCCAGTCAGACTCAAATTTTTCCCGCACTTGAAACAGGTCGACTCGAACTCATCGATATGGCGATGGCACGAGAAATCCTCACTGATGACACCGGCTTGGTTCACGGAGTGGTCTATGTTGACAAGCGTAGTGGCCAAGAACGTCGTCTCTCCTGTCGTGTACTCGTGCTCGCAGCAAGTGCCTGTGAATCGGCACGGTTACTACTTAACTCGAAGTCTTCATACCACCCGGATGGTGTAGCAAACTCATCGGGCATGGTTGGTCGCTATCTTATGGATACCGTCGGCTACGACATTGGAGGCACCGTCCCCGCGTTTGAAGGCATGCCCCGTTACAACAGCGACGGTGCTGGGGGAGCGCATTTATATATGCCGTGGTGGGGACTCGGCCGAGAAAATGAACTTGGATTTCCACGCGGGTATCACATCGAGATCGGTGGCGGTTACCAGATGCCAAGCATTGGGATGTTTAGCGGTTCGGCAAGTCGTGCGGGCTACGGCTCAGCGATCAAAGAACAGGCCTCTCGAGACTACGGCACACAAATCTCATTCGCCGGTCGTGGAGAGATGATTCCAAACGAAGCAAGTTACTGTGAAATTGATCCGACTGTGGTGGATCGGTATGGCATCCCCGTGCTTCGTTTCCACTTCAAGTGGAGTGACTACGAACTAAACCAAGCAAAACACATGAACAGCGTGTTTACTGAACTCATTACATCTATGGGTGGCACACCACACGCTCCGGGCCGGCGTGACGCTGATGGGATTTCAATCGGTGGCAGCATTATCCATGAAGTTGGTGCGGTGCGGATGGGAGATAGCCCCAAAAACTCCGTGCTTAATCAGTTCTGTCAGGCCCACGACACTCGGAATCTCTTCGTCTGTGACGCGGGAAGTTTTGTCAGTAATCCAGACAAAAACCCGACCCTAACAATTAATGCCCTTGCATGGCGTGCATCCGATTATCTGGCTGACGAAATGCGTCGAGGTGTCTTGTGAGTGTTCCTCACCTCTCGCGACGTGCAGCGTTACGGCAATTAGCACTTGCGATTACCGCAGCCGGAAGTGGATCAGTAAACATTGAAGCAGCACGTCTCGTTCATACCATTGCGGGAGAATCGCGGGCGCAACTCGGCGGCTACGCGCCTATCCAACTGACCGCCCATGAGTTTCGTACCGTTTCACGGCTGGCCGAACTCATTGTGCCCGCCGATGGTCGAGGAGGAAGCGCTGTCGAT
>CAYFJM010000007.1:0-17143 GCA_964343415.1 uncultured Vicinamibacteraceae bacterium
ATCCAGTCAAGTCTGTCGAGACGACCAGAAAACGAAAACGCAAAGACACCAAAAAAGGCCACCGTTAACCAAAAAAAATGAAGGGTCGCTTGATGCCCAGGACGTCGAATACGGACCAACGTACCAACAAGTAATCCAAATAAACCTACCGCCGCCAAAGATAAATACACAGGCAGCACCACCGTGGTTACGCTCTCAAGTTCAATGCTATGAAGTTGCTGGCTAGTCCCCCGAAGTAAAACGTAGTTAAGCAGGAAGCTGTCGTCCTGCGAATGCAACAAACGAAGTACGTCGGCGTGAGATTCTATCGGTTGGTTATTGATTGAGAGCAATATGTCGCCAGATTCGATTCCAGCACTATGGCCTGGCGATCCGATTTCAATGTCCCCTGCAAAAACACCATCTGCACCATCAACCCACAAAACACCATCTTCGAATTCACTCCAATTTGAAACGACAACAGCATTAGCCGTCGCCAAAAACACCAACGCCACAACAACGCCAACGGCGAGAAGCGCCCGTCCCCATTTCTCACGGTATCGTCTCGCATTCGATTCTCGATCAGAAAAGTTCATAACGAAACCACCGACGAGAGACAATTAGTTTCAGCACTAAGTCTCCACATCGAAGTCAGAACATCAGTCCTTGAAAATGTAACGACCTGAAAAATAACCTGTAACGAGCAGCCACCGCCCTGATCATTTCCGGACAGTAATAGTCGTGTCCGATGTTAAGCCCCATAGAACTAATGTCTAAAACTTACACTCTAGAAATGAACAACCAGACCGCCCACAACTTGCTGAGGTGGATTAACAACGAGCAGTTCGTCATAGACCGATCCACCCATTGTTGGTTCGTGAAAAAGATTTCTTACTGCCACCAACAATTCCCATGTACTTCCATCAATGGGAGCAAACGGTAGCATTTGCATGACACGTATATCGTACCTGGCTCCAAGGCCAGAAGTAACGGCACCCTCAGACACTATGGCATACCCTGAATTTACACGAGTGCGTGCAGTTACACGCGTTGCCGTTTCTGGAATTGTTGCTACTACAGTCGTCGTTACATCGTGAAACCGTTCAAAGCCATTTCGAAACACGCCGACCTGCGATGGTGCTAAACCTTGTGCCATCCACGGCGCCCAGTCCGCCGTTACAACACTGTAATCAACCGCCCCATGAACACGATCGTCAATGGCATGTAAGAGACTGACACCCCAACCATCTGTCGAAACTCCAGAAGCACTCGTCAAATAGTAATGACCGCCAGAAGCTGGCAATGTGCCGTTCGGCACGTGCCGCCCCGCTTCAAACATCGCCACTAACTGTTCGTTTATATCTTGGGTAAAACGCTTCACACCAACAACGGTTCTATCTGAAAGACTCTGCTCAACACCAACTTCAAAGTGAACCGTACGCTCGGCTCGTAAATCATCAAAACCAGAAAGAGACGTAAACGTCCGCTCGGGTGGCAACCACAATCCGTCCAAAGGAGGCAGAAATTGCTCAGCCCCAGGTGCCGTCATCCGCTGTGATGCGCTTACGTGGAAGCGAGTATTCTTAAGTGGAATAAACTTAATGGCGGCATGCGGACTAAAAAGAGCACCGTCTCGGAGATAGCCATAACGATCGAATGTTGTCCCATAATCAAAAATGAAATTGGGTGACATCGACCAACTGTCAGTGGCTTCTATACTCCCAACTTCACGCGATAGGGTTGTGTTCTGTATTGCGGACGTAGACATTACGCCATCGCTCTGAAAATATGACTGCTTGCTGTACGACATTAATAATTGGACAGCATGAGAATCGCTTGGGCTTACAGCGTACCGGCCCGCTAGCACCCAGGAAGAGGCTTGCCCTGCAACCAGTTCTAAAGCACCACGCACTGTTAAATCTGGATCACCAAACGGTGCTAACGCCAAAGATGCAACTTGCCCTTGAAGTGCATCTACGGCCAACAAATCGGTAACACCCGCCACCGTCGCACGCGTCAAAAGCTGCAGTTCTGCAAAGAGCGGTACTCGGCTCTCAAACTGTGACGTGTTCAAACTAAGTGCTTTTTGGGTTAATTGGGATTCACTATCAGCAAGACCTGGTTTAATTGTTATCCCGTAGCCGACATCCTTCAACACACTACGCCGAATTCGACGCAAACGCCATGATTTCGCATCGTGGCCGTGTGGTGCGACGTCACTATCACCAACATTTTCTGGAATAACCTGGTCTTCAAAGACAGTCTGAGCATCTTCTCCATCAGGAGACAACTCTACCGCCGGCAATAGTGTTAAAGAAGACGCCACAGTTGGTACAGTTCCGGCAAAACCAGCATTCAGCAATTCCCCTAAGACAGGCAAGGACCGCTTCTTAATTACTAGCCGTTCAAACACTCGTTCATTTGCACCCAATTCAAACACCTGCCGAGCACTGCCTAGAGGGTTGAGGTGGGTCCGAACCAAATATCGACCAGGGATCAGGTTCTTAAATGTAAATCGTCCCTGCTCATCCGACACCACGATCGAAGTACCAACTGGTCCAGAAAGTGAGAGAAGGACACCGCTAGCCGACCTGTTGTCATCATCCACAACGACACCGGTAACGGTACTTGAAGTACGTGTTGCTGCGCTTCTTCCTTCGACCGAAACATTTTTTTCGGCCGAATACACTGGTACAATTCCAGTAAATACAGCTAACAACGCGACCACGACAGGTACAATGCGAGACATCGTTTTTGTCGGTAGCAGTCAAACGGACTGCAGCGCCTAAACCTAACTAAGCTTCTTCAACCGTAAACATGACATTGTGAACAAGTTCAGTCGAAGCGGCGTTATCTATCAATTTAATCTCTAATCGATAATCACCAGCAGGAAACAACGACAGTGGAACACTCTGCGTAACGGGTAGCATGTGTCCCATAGAAAGGTCGAAGCCCGGCGGCAACGTTTCCGCATTGAATTCCTGCGGTTGAGTCTGGTTAAAAAATTCCTCTCCGTCAGCCGTCTGCTGGTGAAAATTGTATTCAATCTGCAAGCTTGGTTTTGACCCGTCCTCCGAGCCCGCATTGTAGACAACAAATATCAGAGAAAGTTCGTCTTGCTTCCCAAAAACGCGATCAAATTTTGGCTCAATCCGTAAAACACCAGCGATCGTGTACGGACTTAGCTGCAACTGGTCCGGTGTTAATGGAATTTGAAGTTGTTCTAGGCTATCGGGTATTAACACGGTGCTCGTTTGAAGCGTGCCATTCCAAAAATCAGGAACCGTGACACTCTCTCGCAACAACAAGGGTAACGCTAGAACAGCATCGTCTTCGACTTCCTCACCACCACTACTGTCCCGAATCGCAATAAAAATTTCATATTCTCCGCCAGGCGCGGTAAGTGCCCGACTAATTTGGATCGGCTCGGTGCCACCTGAAGCGACATCGATGAAATCGTAATACTCAAAGGCGTCATCTGGTAACTCAGGCGCCTCGTCAGAATCTTCAACTTCACCCGCTGAAACGGCTGCAATGGACGCAGGATCCAACAGAAACATATACATCGCTACAGTCGGGGTGGTAATTTTCGACGGATCGATCGTCACAGTGTATGCAACATATCCGTTGCCGTCCGTTCCTATCTGTGAAGCAAACCCGCCCAGTTCGAACGGCGCCGGCCCCGCTGACGGCGCTGTCACCATTTGCCTTGCTTCTTCAATGAGCGAGATCAACTCCTCTTGCTGCCAATCCTCTAGTTGATTAACACCCTCTGGTTCTTGTGCCACGACTGAGACGGTTGTTAAAAACAATGCTGCAACGAACGTTAATGTCGCAAACCTAAAAGCTCGAAATTTCTGAGTCATTAAAACTTGGTCTCCTAACCTGAGGGGCTACGTAACTCACTTAATCATAACTCTTTAGGACTGGGAATCATAGACAACTCTCCAAACCACATCAATGCACCTGACAACATGCAACACATTATGAATCAATCAGTTACGAAGATCTTCTGCCATTTCCGGCGTGGTATTATTCAACGCCAAACACCAACTCAGTCATGCCAAGAACAAAACCACCTGTTGCTCTCGTCGTGCTTGATGGATGGGGCATTAGCTTCGAACGCGACCACAATGCGGTTTTGCTTGGAAGCACACCAAACTACGATGAGTTGCTCGACCGTTTCCCACACGGATCCCTCATTACGAGCGGCGAAGCCGTTGGTCTACCCCCAGGGCAGATGGGAAATTCGGAGGTCGGCCACATGAATCTCGGCGCAGGACGTGTGGTTTATCAGGACTTGACGCGAATCGACCAAAGCATAAAAACCGGAGATTTCTTTAAGAATGAGGCTCTTTGTAATGCTATTAACCACTGCACCAATGGCCGCCACAGCTTACATTTAGTTGGACTTGTCTCGGATGGTGGTGTTCACAGCCACCTACGTCATCTTATTGCCCTTATTGAACTTGCTCGCCAACATCGCGTACCAAATGTGTTCATCCATGCGATTACTGATGGAAGAGATTCTTCGCCAACAGGTGCCTCTGACTATTTGTCAAGCATCGAATCTAGCATGCATGCTGCAGGAAACGGCCGGATCGCTTCCGTCAGCGGCCGCTACTATGCGATGGACAGAGACAAACGATGGGAGCGCACACAAAAAGCTTACGAAGCAATTGTTCAAGGAAAAGGACGGCACGCAACGACTGTGGGAGGTCTCTTAGAACACACTTACAAGGAGGGAATCACCGATGAATTCATTAAACCCACGGTTATTGTCAACGAAAACGGTCAGCCCATTGGGCCTCTCCGCGACGGCGACGCGGTGATATTCTTTAACTATCGAGCTGACCGGGCCAGACAATTAGTAACGGCTCTTGCCTTCGACAACCAGCGGTTTACTGATTTTGAACGTGGCGAACGAGGCCGACTCGATGTAACCACACTTACAGAATACGAAGCCACTTACCAGTTACCAGTCGCATTTTCACCAGCCACCTTTTCTGGAAACGTCGCCGAAGTCCTTGCACAAAACCATCTTACAAACCTCCGTCTTGCAGAAACTGAAAAATACGCGCACGTCACCTATTTTTTTAATAGCGGGGAAGAAACGCCCTGTGCCGGCGAAGAACGGATCCTTATCCCATCGCCAAAAGTGCCAACATATGACTTAGCACCGGCTATGAGCGCCAAAGGTATTACGGACCAGTTTGTGGACGACATCAGTAATCAAAGACACGATGTGATCATCTGTAACTTTGCCAATGCCGATATGGTGGGACATACAGGAAAACTCGATGCTACAGTTCAGGCTGTATCAACGCTTGACGAATGCCTTGAACGAATCGTCAAAGCAACAACGAGTGTTGACGGAACTCTTCTCATTACTGCCGACCACGGAAACGCGGAACAATTATGGGATACTGAACGCCAAGGACCTCACACGGCACATACTCGTAACCCTGTTCCTATTGTTTTGGTAAGCAATTCCGTAAGTGATCGAAACCTAAAGCTTCGAAACGGGTCACTTCAAGATGTAGCTCCTACGCTACTCCATGTTGCAGGCATCAACCCAGCTCCTGAAATGACCGGAAAAGATCTTCGACCCTGGGAAGACAACTAGTAATTTAAGTCGCAGGGGGTCGGTAAGATTAAGGCCAGCCTAACCGAAAAAGTCCAGCTTTGCGCCTACTCTACTTTTTGATTCATGGCTTCGGCAGCAATCCTAAGAGACCTCAAGAACCGCCGGTCGTTAGCCGTGATATCGAGTCGGTTTTCTGGCACTTCTCCATGGGCAACAGAAGTGGAAACTTTTGCTAACGCCTGTGGGTTCTCCCGATTGCCAAATCCAATCTCTGCCTCTAAAGAGACCCGCATTTCATAGCCGGCAGCACGCGCTTTCTCTCGACACTCTTCTACTCTCGAATCCTGTGCAACAGCCGTTCCTATAGCCTCAGCAAGCTCACGCGCGAGATTGTTCACGACGTCTTCCATGCTGCGGTCTCCTTCAAAACTACACGCGAAAAGGAAAGCCTCATTGCCCCCCCCAAATACCGAGAACGACCAAAAACAAAGACTGAAAAGTGCCTTTTACCTAAGGGCCGGCAACCATCATTGGCCAAGCAGGCAGAGTGTAACCACGCGCAACAAGAGTGTCAAGATAAATACCACTTTATCTAGTTGTTTTATCTAGATATGCCACCATATCCTGTGGTTTTAGTTAAGGTAGAAAACCCTAGCCTAGGGCACTCCACCCTATGACTCATTCAGGTGTCCTAGAATCATCACCGCATGGACTCTAAAACTTACGGGCCTAACCGTCCGAAGACGCAACCGACTGACCGACTAGGTAAACCTGGAACATTTCCTTTTACGCGTGGTATCTACCCAACCATGTACCAAAAGCGCTTATGGACAATGCGACAATACGCCGGCTTCGGGACGGCAGAAGAATCAAATCAGCGTTATCAGTATTTACTGAAGCAAGGCGTCAGTGGACTAAGCGTAGCATTTGATCTACCGACACAAATCGGCTTCGACTCGGACGACCCCTTAGCTGCCGGTGAAGTCGGCCGTGTCGGTGTCGCGATCGACTCGATCGACGACATGACCCAACTGTTCGACAAGATTCCCCTCGACCGCGTATCAACTTCAATGACGATTAACGCAACCGCGATAATCCTATTGGCCCTGTACATTGCCACTGCCAAACGTCAGGGTGTAGAAATTGGCTCACTTACCGGAACGCTACAAAACGACATCCTAAAAGAGTACGTCGCTCGAGGAACTTACATTTATCCCCCAGAACCGTCTCTGCGTATCGTCACAGACGTGGTGGAATACTGCGAACAGAAACTGCCTCGCTGGCATCCTATCTCAATCAGTGGGTACCACATACGAGAAGCTGGAGCAACGGCACCTCAAGAAATAGCGTTTACGTTCGCCCACGCAATAGCCTATGTAGAAGCGGCAGAGGACCGCGGACTTGATGTGAATTCGTTTGGAAGCCGGCTGTCGTTTTTCTTTAACGCACACAACAATTTTCTTGAAGAAATCGCAAAGTTCCGTGCTGCACGTAGGCTGTGGGCGTCTCTAATGCGAGACCGTTTCCGTGCCACTGAACCGCGGGCACAGCAGCTTCGATTCCACACACAAACGGCTGGTAGCACACTCACAGCCCAGCAGCCTGAAAACAATATTGCACGAGTAACTCTTCAAGCCCTTGCCTCGGTCCTAGGTGGTACACAGTCGCTTCACTGTAACGGACTCGACGAAGCCCTCGGACTACCCACAGAAGAAACAGCACAAATTGCCCTGCGGACACAACAAATCATTGCAAAAGAAACCGGAATCCCAGCTGTTGTTGATCCTATCGGTGGCGCTTGGGCTATTGAGGATATGACCGACCAAATCGAAGCCGACGCTCGTGCATTGCTGATTGAAATCGAACGCCAAGGCGGTACACTCTCTTCCATCCAAAAAGGATTTATACAGCAAGAAATCCAAGAATCAGCTTACAAGGCTCAGCAAGCAATAGATAGCGAATCGACAGTCGTTGTCGGTGTAAACCAATTCGAGACAGAAACAACTACACCGATCGAAAGTCAACAAATCAATCCAGAAATAGAGATCGCACAGGCAAAACGGGTGAAATCTCTTCGGGATTCCCGTGACCAGCAGTTAGCCTCGACAACACTTGCAAATATCGAGAAGGCTGCCAACTCAAATAAAAATCTCGTGCCCTCTATCATCGATGCCGTAGAAGCAAAAGCAACGGTCGGTGAAATTTCGAATACACTCAGAAACGTTTTTGGAGAACATTCTGAAATAAGCTAGTGACTTTGGTAAGTAGCTTTCGGTTGATTCTTCTCATCTCGCTCAACCGTACCGTCAAGAATATGTATAACGCGGTGGGCATACTTCGCTACATCGTCCTCATGAGTAATTAATATGATCGTGTGGCCTTTCCGATGAAGCCGTTCAAACACAGCCATAATTTCTAGTCCTGTTTTGGAATCAAGGTTCCCCGTCGGTTCATCAGCAAGAACAATCGACGGATCGTTAACTAGTGCCCTGGCAATGGCGACACGCTGTCGCTGCCCACCTGATAACTCATTCGGTCGATGATTCATTCGGTCTTCCAATTCGACTAATTTCAACGCCTCAATTGCTCGATTCTTCCGAGTACGTACAGACAGACCAGCATAAATCAGCGGGAGTTCTACATTATGCAGTGCCGATGCGCGCGGCAATAGGTTGAAAGTTTGAAAAACAAACCCTATTTCTCGGTTACGTATGCGCGCGAGCTCATCATCGTTCATCTGGCTTACGTTTTGTTGGTTAAGCGTGTAAGTACCTTTTGACGGTGTATCAAGACATCCGATCAAGTTCATGAACGTAGACTTTCCTGAGCCGGAAGGCCCCATAATTGCTACGAACTCGCCCTGATCGATAGTGACAGACAGGCCTTGAAGCGCATGAACTGATTCGGCACCCATGCGATAGGTCTTCCAGAGTCCCTGTGTTTGAATTAAAGACACTTCCTACTTCCCCAAAAACTATAGCCCAACATATCCCCTATAGAATTTTATCGGACCTAAGTGAATTAACTTTCACGGAACAGCGTTGGTCAAGTAGCGCCAAATTTAAGTGAATTTAAAAGTAGCTCTCAACAATCATCTCGCCTGAAGCAAACTTGCCAAGACTAGTCGTAACCTTCACGGTACCAGTTCCCCTACAATCACCGTGTCAATCCGACCTAGTCGTAGTATTCCAAGCCTAGGTGAGTTATGAGTTCTTCACCGCGAAGATGTCGGAGGGTATTCTTGAGCTTCATCAATTGGATAAAAAGATCATGCTCAGGGTACACGTCTCGACTGTGAATAGGGCTCTTAAAATAAAACGATAACCACTCCTGGATCCCCTTCATGCCAGCACGCTGAGCGAGATCAAGAAACAAAGCCACATCCAGCACAATCGGTGCCGCAAGAATACTGTCCCGGCAAAGAAAATTAATCTTTAGTTGCATCGGGTAATCTAGCCACCCCACAAGATCAATATTGTCCCAGCCTTCTTTGTTATCACCCCGAGGCGGATAGTAATTAATGCGCACAACGTGATGTAGATCGCTGTACAGGCTAGGGTAGAGTTCGGGCTGAAGAATATGGTCAAGTACAGACTTCTTGCTTTCTTCTTTTGTCTTAAATGACTCTGGATCATCAAGAACTTCACCGTCACGATTCCCAAGAATATTCGTCGAGTACCAGCCCTCCACTCCTAACAATCTCGCCTTGAGACCAGGCGCAATCATTGTCTTCATCAACGTCTGGCCAGTCTTCAGATCCTTGCCCGCTAATGGCGATCCAGTTTCTTGCGCTAATTGCTCAAGTGCAGGTACATCAGCACTAAGATTCGGAGCGGCGTTAGCGTACGGAATTCCTTCTTTAATCGCCGCATACGCATAGATCATGCTCGACGGAATAGACGGATCCGAATCCTCAAGGCCTTTTTCGAATAACTCCAAGGAGGAGTGAACCTCCGACTCCTCCATAAAGATCTCTGTGCTGCCACACCATATAAGTACAAGCCGATCAACATTGTTATCAGATTTAAACCGTCGAATGTCTGCTATAACTTGTTCTGCCAAGTCACGCTTAGACGCACCAGTCTTAACATTCGGTCCATCGAGTTTCTTGACATAGTGCTGATCGAACACGGCTGGCCACGGAGTTATCGCCTCAAGTTCAGGGCGGACGCGCTCAAGTAAATCGGGGTTGAGAACCTCCGCATTTCGCGCGGCTTCGTAACAATTATCATTGAAAATATCCCAACCGCCAAATACCATGTCATCCAAAGAAGCCAGCGGAACGAAATCCTTAACGACGGGCGAACGCCCATCCGTTCGCTTTCCAAGTCGAACAGTTCCCATCTGCGTAAGAGAACCCGTCGGCGCTGCTAGCCCCTTTCGGATGGCAAAAACGCCGGCCATAAAAGTTGTAGTAACGGCACCGAGTCCCGCAAGCAAGACACCGAGGCGACCGTTGGCAGGTGAAATTTCGCTTGAATTTTGCACAGCCGGTCACTATAACATGCGTATTGTCCTTGAGAGGATTTTATTAGAATTAAGAGTATCTATCTAATCAGTTATTCCTAGAGAAAACCCATGTCGTTGTTCACCCTTAAAAAAAGTCAAAATCCGGTAGCGCTAGAAGTTTCCATGGCCGGCCTCAAACTTGGCTCAACCCTACTTCAACTAGGACTTTCGAATGAAGGCATCCTCGCAGCATTCACAAAAGTCATTGGAATCAGTGGTGAGTCAGTCGTGGCCGTTGAAACGGATTCCGAAGTGAAACGCGTTCGTGAAATTGCAGAAAAAGCAGGCGTGTTGATTGACGTGAAGAAAACACGTTTCGCCTCGTTGCCTTTCGCACCAGAAACATTTGATGTCGTGGTCGCTAACAACCTCATTGGTGACATGCGAATCAATGAACGTGTCCTTTGCTTACAGCAGGTCTTGCAAGTGTTAAAACCGAACGGAAGATGCCTAATTATTGAAGCAGCGCCCAGAGGTGGACTTGGTGCGTTGTTTTCGCAGAGATCAATTGACAGAACATACGTTGCCTACGGTGGCGCAGAAGGCTCCCTCAAAGCCGAGGGTTTTAGAGCCGTCAGGCAGCTCGCCGAGCGCGACGGAAAAAGGTACATCGAAGGAATGAAATAATCGTCTATTCGTTAGTGAACAACTATCCCTACCCAGCTTCGCCGTAGTGACCTTATCTTGTGCCCTCTCCAGAGGACATGAGCACACCTGCTATCGTCAAGAGGCTTTAATTTAGCAACAAAGCAACCACTAGAGTTTTGGCACACCTCTTGCATTTAAGTGAGTCGATACTTGAAAACATTCGATCCACATAGACACAAAACGCAAAGTTAAAGGGGGCAGACCAATGTTTAATCAGCCAAAGAAGCGCATGTTAATCCTCCCCGTCGTGGTGTTGCTTTTCAACGTAACCTCCATGCTTCCATTAAGCGCAGCCACACCATCAAATTACGAACTATTCAAACTGGTACAGAAACAGGTGCTTCAGTACTCATTTTTTACGATTTTCGATGATGTTAATGCTGAAATCGCTGGAAACGGTCATGTAATTTTAACAGGCCACGTCTTGGGTGCTCACAAAATCAAAGCCATTGCGGAACGCGTGAAGTCAATTGGGGATGTTAAAAAAGTCACCAACAACATTAGTGTGCTCCCAGCATCTCAATCCGACGACCAACTTCGTAACCAAGTCGCTCGGGTGATTTACGACAATCCGCACTTTTGGCACTATTTGAATCGGAACAATCCGTCTATACATATTGTCGTGAAACGTGGGCGCGTCACCCTTACTGGCGTGGTCGATACAGAAATCGATCGAACGCTAGCCGGCTCCCTCGCGACTCAGTTCGATGCATTCTCGGTTACGAACGAACTTCAATTGCGCGCCGAAGTAAACGCAGATATCGAAGCCCTCGGGTAGCCCTCCTCCCCGAAGTTCTTCGATTAGGTGCCGCCCCGCCATCTCGCCGGGCGGCACCTAATTTCTTCTTTTTGTTAGACATAGCTGAATCGCGAGTAACTATTTCCTACCTGGGCACAATTGCCGCAACACCAGTTGCTGAACCTGGTGTTACACTCAAAACGCACCATGCCCACCTCCGAAACACTATTCCTTATCGACGGTACCGCGCAGATGTATCGCGCCTATCACGCAATACGTAATCTGACGGGGCCAGACGGAAAGTCAACCAACGCGGTGTTTGGTTTTGTCACAATGCTGAGGAAACTGATTAATGACCACCGCCCAGCGTTAATTGCTGCCGCCTTCGACCTGAGGGGACCGACGTTCAGAACTGAAATCGCTGCTGACTACAAGGCCAACCGTCCGCCGATGCCAGACGACCTTTCAGAGCAAGTAGCCTGGGTACACGAAGCATGCGAAGCACTCGGTGTTCCTGTACTCACGCATGAAAAATTTGAAGCCGATGACGTAATTGGAACGCTCACAAAACAAGCTTTGGAGAAAGATCTCGAGATCGTCATCGTGACTGGCGACAAAGACTTTTTTCAATTGGTCCAACCTCACGTTCAAATTTTCAATCCGCGTGACCAAGGGCGTTGGTACGACGCTGACGCGGTGAAACTGAAGTTTGGCGTCAACCCCAATCAAGTGATTGATGTGTTGGCCTTGATGGGAGACGCCGTCGACAACGTTAAAGGTGTCCCAGGCATTGGAGAAAAAGGGGCGCGCGAACTGATCACGAAATTCGGTTCTTTGAATACTTTACTGAAGCACTCGGAAGACGTTGAAAAAACACGTTACCGAAGCGCTCTCGCGCAACACGCCAAAGACGCAAATGTCAGCCGTGAATTGGTAACCATTCGAACCGACGTACCAATTTCATTCGACCAGGAAGCGTTACGGTACCAAGGTCCGATAGCAGAGCGTTGCTACTCACTATTTTCGTCTCTCGGGTTCAGAAAACTGTTACCAGATTACGCGCCCACCGCCGCCGTAGTGGAAAAGGATTACAAAGTTGTCCGAACTAAATCGAATTTGAACACACTCGTGGACTCCATTAACAACGCCGGCCGCGTCAGTATCTCGGCACTGACAGACAGACAACCACCCATGCAGGCCGAACTTGTAGGACTGTCTCTGTCCGTTGGGCCAGATCATGCTCGGTACATTCCGCTTGCTCACCGCGCTCTGGATACCGCAAGCACGCTAAGCATTCAGGCAGTTCATACGCTCATCGCCAAGACCCTGGTAAACCAACAAATCTCAAAAATCGGACACGACCTCAAACACTCCTCACTGGTTCTTGGACGACATAACCTTCCGGTCGAAGGCATCACTACAGATACATTGCTAGTAAGTTACCTCCTCGACGTAACGGGAAAACACGAACTGGGCGGGCTAGCACTTGAGCATCTTGGATACAACGCTATCGAATTAGAAACGGTTGTTGGTAAAGGGACAAAAGCTCTTAGCCCTGCTGATATCCCGATCGATGCCCTGCTGGATTTCGCAGGAGAACAGAGTGACCTACCCATTCAACTTGCAGAGCGACTCATTCCGGAACTCAAAGCACAGAAACTAAACGACCTTTACCAAGATATCGAACTTCCGCTGCTCTCGGTACTGGCCGATCTAGAACGGAATGGGGTACAAATTGATACGACCGTACTTGCCAGGCAGGCGACCGCCGTCAAAACCAGACTCAATCAGGTACAAAAAGATATTTACGGTCTGGCTGGAGAACCATTCAACATCAATTCACCGAAACAATTAGCGGTGATTCTCTTTGACAAATTAGAGTTGCCAACTCTTAAGAAAACTGGGAAAACAAAAACCGCTTCCACTGCTGTCTCGGTACTTGAAGAACTCGCATTAATCCACGAACTACCCAAAAAAATCTTGGAATGGCGCAGTCTTCAGAAACTAAAAGGCACTTATCTCGACGCCCTACCACAATTGGTCAATTCGAAGACTGGACGAATACATACGTCCTTCAACCAAGCCGTCACCGCAACAGGTCGACTTAGTAGTAGCGAACCCAATCTACAGAACATCCCAATTAGAACAGAGGTCGGCAGAGAAATTCGGTCGGGTTTTACCGCACCACCTGGCATGGTGCTAATTTCAGCAGACTATTCTCAAATTGAATTGCGGGTACTAGCCCACCTCTCTGGTGACGAGCACTTAAAAACAGCATTCGCACGAAACGAAGATATTCATAAACAGACGGCAGAAAAAGTATTCGGGCAGGACAGTGGACTTGACTCCAAAGAACTAAGGCGCCGTGCCAAGATCATCAACTACGCCCTGCTTTACGGTAAGAGAGCCTTTACACTCTCAAAAGATATCGGCGTCACACCACAAGAAGCACAAACATTTATTGACGCATATTTCGAGGGCTTTCCGGCAATCAAAACGTTTATTGCTGAGACACTCGAAGCCGGGCGCACTGACGGGTCCGTGAATACTTTGTTCGGCCGCCGTCGAAAGATACCAGAACTCACTAGCCGTAATGGTCAACTACGCAGCCGGGGCGAACGTGAAGCCGTAAATATGCCAATTCAAGGGACTGCCGCTGACATCCTGAAACGGGCCATGATCAAGCTCCATTCCGCATTACCATCCGAAGCCAAGATGATTTTGACGGTCCATGACGAACTTGTAGTAGAAGCTCCAGAAGATGATGCGGACGTAGTTAGCGACATTGTACGCACGCAAATGGAACAAGCTGTTGAGTTTTCAGTCCCACTAACAGTCGATATTGGAATCGGCCACAACTGGAAAGAAGCGAAAGGATAGCACTCACGTGGTTGCGCCTGTAATCTTTTCTCGTGCCGATCATCCAATCTCACGTACACTCATCGATGATGACGCCCTGAAAGTGCTGTACCGACTTCGCAAGTTCAACCACACTGCCTATCTTGTTGGCGGTGGTGTTCGAGACCTCTTACTCGAACGCCACCCCAAGGATTTCGATATCGGCACTTCAGCTCACCCCCACGAGATAAAACGAATTTTTCGAAACTGCTGGATTATTGGACGACGCTTCCGCCTTGCGCACGTAAAGTTTGGGCCAAAAACTATCGAGGTCGCGACGTTTCGCAAAAAAGTACCGCTGGATGATAAGACATCAGTATCCTCCGACGCCGTAAAAGGACCTGATAAACAAACATCTGAAGACTCCAGCGCTCCGCGACAAGCGATCCGTCGTGATAACACCTTCGGCACACCGGAAGAGGATGCGTTCCGCCGTGATTTCACGATCAATGGTCTGTTTTACGACATTTCAACATTTGCCATTATTGACTATGTCGGTGGCGTGGAAGACCTCCAGAATAAAATTCTCCGTTGCATTGGCGAACCAAATGAACGGTTCGTCGAGGACCCCGTCAGAATGCTACGAGCCGTGGCATTTGCCGCCCGCCTCGATTTTCGAATCGATGCGCCAATTCGAGACGGTATCAAACACAATCATGCCGAAATCAAAAATGCTTCACCAGCACGATTAATCGAAGAACTTTACAAACTACTGCGCAGTGGAGTTTCCACAAAAGCATTTAAGGGTTTATCGAAGAACGGTTTACTGCAACACATCGCACCTCAAGTTGAACAGAAAAAATCCGTTCGACTGTGGCGCTCACTTGATGCGCTTGATGCCTATCGCAAGAGATTCACCGCCAGCCCCGACACACTCACCAACGCTGTCCTACTTGGCAGCCTGATGACCCCTGTTCAAACTCTCGACCTCACACCACGCCGCCGAGACGACCGGTCGATTGGGCTCACGCTTGGCGAGCTACCGCTCGCGAGAAAAGACGTTGACCGCCTTCGGCGCGCGCTCGCACTGCAGCCCCGACTGACAGATCCACAACTTCCTGCGCGCGCGGTACGAGGAATTCTGACTCGCCCTAGTTTTCCCGACGCCTTAACCTGGCTCACAATTCATGGAAACAATCCTGACGCCGTCTCCCGCTGGCAGGAACTTGCCGCGAAAGGCCCGCGGCCCAGACCAGAGAAAAAACGACGGCGGCGACGGCGGCGCGCATCGCGGCCCGCTCAGACAAACGAATAGATTCGTGTGAATTGTCTACCTATCGGGCCAGTAGAATGCCCGTCACATTGAAGAACGACAAGCCAAAGCCAATCGCTGTTAAGACAATCAGTGCGAGCGAGGTTAACAGGATACCTGTACTCTCCCGATGCTCGTCACTAAAGCCCATGAACTGCGCCGCTAGCCACCCGCCCACAAATCCACCACCATGTGCCCAGTTATTGACACTCGGCATCACGAAACCGAAGATACCTAAAATAATGGCCCACTGCCACAACTGCTGAGTAAGCATCGACTGGCCACGTTTTTGGCCGTAAACAATCAATGCAGCAAGAAGACCAAAAATCGCGCCGGAAGCACCAATAGTCGGGGCACCGGACATCGTATTCGACAACAAAAATCCTGCAGCACCAGAAATATTGAATAAGACAAACGCTCTGGCCGGTCCGTACACATCAGAGGTCACCGGTCCAAGATTTCGAATCCACATTACATTAAAAAAAATGTGGAGCAGTCCACCATGCAAATAAATAGCCGTCAGAAGTGTCCACCACCACCCAAGTTCCCAGGCTACACCGCCTGTCATGCCCAACTGGTACAGTGCACGTCCACCAGGAGATAAAATCGACAAGAAACCGGATGCCTCCATAATCGCTTCTGGCTGAAGCAACAGAGCGAAAACATAAAGGGTGACGGTTACACCGACTATTAATGTAATTTGATCAAGCCGCGTTCCGATCACAGAGCGAAGTACCGGTGCCCACCCAAAAAGCCCCGGCCGCCATGCACCACAGAAAGGACAAGTCTCCTCATTAACACCAACGAGTTGGTTGCACTGCGCACAAACGATTGAACCCTGGGCCTGTCGCACGAATTACACCGTACTACGACTTATGATTCTTGCGGCTGAAATTCCGCCTGCTCAATGGTTTTATACGGCTTAGCAAGTTTGCATTTCGTGAGCACCCAGATGAGCGGCCACGCCGGATCGATTTCTGACCACCGCCTGGACACGCTAAACTTAGGACTGCGCGGAAACCCATGATGGTTATTGTGGAGCCCCTCACCACCAGTCACTAAAGCCAACAACCGGATATTCGTTGCCGTATTGTCAAAGTTCTTGTATCCGTGGGTATGGCACAAACCGTTAATGGATGAAGACAAGACAAACACATATACAAAGCCGTGCAGCGCAGCAGTAAGAAGCGCCCACCCCACACCAATAAGGCCACTCAACGCCAGTATTCCAACGATGGGCCCCATAATGCGAGAACGGAAGACGTGTCGTTCCCACCAGTCATCTTCGAGGTCACGCGTATATTTGTCCAACACCTGTGGATCTCGCGCCTCACGGACATAGAGGAAAACGTTCCCAAGTTGCACCGACCAGAAACCCTCTAAGAGAGGACTGTGAGGGTCACCTTCTTCATCTGTAAACGCATGGTGCTTCCGGTGTACTGCAACCCACTCCCGCGTATTAATTCCAGTCGTAATCCACAGGCAGACACGAAACACCCACGCCACAGCCGGATGCAATTCAAGCGCCCGA
>CAYFJM010000008.1:0-16275 GCA_964343415.1 uncultured Vicinamibacteraceae bacterium
CCGTAAAGCCCGGTAAATAGCCCACACGGACAGGATTACCTGAGTCTTCATTTAATCGTCGAACTACTGACGACCATAGCAAATGTCCACCTAACCCCATCCGATTACCTCAAGTTCGTGGCGATTGCTTCGACGGACGCGTATCATTGCACCATAACTAATTCGATCAATACGTACTCTCGTCTTCGACGATTGCGTACTTAACCATAATTTTGACAGATTTCTAACTTTAGGAGACATCGTTTGAACGTCCTTGGAATCACATTGGGTCACGATTCAAGTGTCGCGTTGATTGTTGATGGTACCGTCATCGGCATCATGGAAGCCGAACGCTACTTTCGACAAAAACGCTACAAACTGCACTGTTTGACGCTTGAACCGGGTCGACACGAATCAGGATTTCAGTATGTAGATGTCGATGATTTTTCACGTTTTCTCGAACTCGTATCGAAAACGTGGGGCTACACATTCGATGTCATTGCAGTGCAAAATCAAGGCCGAAAAGACGAATACAACAATGCACTCACATTACTCAAACAGAATGGATTCACCTTTTCAAAAACCTTTCATGTCGACCATCACCTTAGTCATGCAGCTCTAGCCTACTACTCTTCTCCGTACGCTGACTCCGTTATCTTTAGTTATGATGGTATGGGAAACGACGGACAAACGGTACTGTTTCACGGCACCGATGGTGTTCTAACCTATATCGAGAAGAGCCCAGTCCGTTTTGGACAAAGCTACAACAATCTCGGTTACATTCTGGCTATTGAACCGGATGTCGCGGGTTCCACCGCTGGAAAAACAATGGGCTTGTCTGCCTACGGTCACGTACGACCGGAGTGGATCGCCTCTGCGCGTAGGTACGTCCGAGAATACGTAAAGCGACCAGCTTTCAAAGTGACTGGATTGCGTAACTACGGCAAAGGCCACCGAATAAATTCTGTAGGCTTGGAAGACCTAGAAGAATTGCGGCCATTCCGAAAACCGACAAAGCAAGATTCGAATAACAGTGTTCGTCAAACAATCAAGAATATATTTGGCCCAACTCAATACGAATTACGACTTCCAGGCCCGGAACATGAATTGTCACAAGATCTAGCCCAGACAGTGCAACACGCATGGACAGAGGAAGTTATCACTCTACTGGCAAACCACCGAGGCATTAGCCCTAATTTGTGTGTTGTGGGTGGCTGCGCTCTAAACGGAATCACCAATTACCGCATAGAAAAGAAAGGTCTGTTCCAACAATGTCACTTTGTACCCAATTCGACAGACTGTGGTCTTTCTGCCGGTGCCGCTCTTTATGCGTACTTCCAGTCAGACGTTAAGAAGTTCACGGGCGCCAAACAGTTTTTATCACCATATCTTGGAACGGACGCATTTGACCTGTCCAACCTTCCAACTCTCAAACAGAGTTACCCTCATCATGAACTTCCATCTAACGACATTCCTCGCGTCATCGCCAGATTG
Source organism: uncultured Vicinamibacteraceae bacterium (assembly GCA_964343415.1). Lineage (GTDB taxonomy): Bacteria > Acidobacteriota > Vicinamibacteria > Vicinamibacterales > UBA8438 > DTWD01. The sequence continues at coordinate 1,474 of CAYFJM010000008.1, forward strand.
ATTTACGCAAACAAACTTGTCGGCGTCATTAGAGGTAGGTATGAAATAGGACCACGAGCACTCGGACATCGATCTATTTTGTGCAACCCTTTACACTCGGGAATGAAAACATTACTGAATGACAAAGTGAAGCATCGCGAGTGGTACCGACCATTCGCGCCTGTAGTAACTGCCGAAGACGCTTTCCGTTACTTCACTACGGACGTCGACATTCCATACATGTCAGTAATCTGTCATACGCGGCCTGAATACCGCGAACAACTTCCGTCAATTACACACGTAGATGGCAGTGCCCGCGTTCAAACAATTCGTGAAAATCACAACCCATGGCTACACCGCACGTTAAAGGAATTCGAACAACTTTCCGGCATGCCTATCCTGTTAAATACATCCTTCAACCCTGGCGGTGAACCGATTTTAAATTTCTGCGAAGTTGGACTAGAAATGTTGACATCAACCGAACTGGATTTAGTACTGATCGACAACACACTGTTCTGTAAACCTGGACACGAATCCGCTATTCGGCACGTAATCTAGTAATGGGCTCGGCATCAACGTCTCTTCATCGTATAAACGCGGATCGCAAACTGAACACCTGGGCCAAGGTGTCGTATCTCGCATTGAACTGGTTGAACAATCAACTCCCTTATACGGCCATTGATCCAGCAATGGCGATCGAGGATTTCCGTTTCGATATTTCTGAGGCGCAATGGAACAGCTTAAGTCAAACATCATCACCTAGCCGTAAATTATCAGATTTATTTTGGCAGGCATTGCCTTGGGTAGACATAAACAAAGAACTAGGCCACATTCAGTTCGTCGACTGCGGGTGCGGTGGAGGTGGCTACGGACCGCAGTTACTCAACTGGTGTAATAACGAAAATGCGCAGTACCTTGGAATAGATGCAACTTTCTCCAACCAATGGCAGGATCTGGCGACCCTAGACCAGAGACTTCGGTTTCTTCGGGTCGATGCGAATACTGTTGGAAAGCACCTTCCCGAAAAAGCAAACCTCTTCATCTCTCAATCGGCCATCGAACATTTTGACGACGACTTAATCTTTTTCTCCGCACTCAAGGATTTCATTGTCAAGAATAAACGGCCAACAGTACAAATTCATCTTTTCCCATCCGCCGCGTGTTTACTGCTCTATTTATTACACGGTGTCCGGCAATACACACCGCGAACGATCTCACAAATCACGAAACTGTTTGGATCGTTTTCGTATTCGGTCTTGTATCGACTTGGCGGGAAGGCCTGTAACAGGCTGCACTACGACTTTATCACTTGGCCACTACTGATTAAGAAAATTGGCGATTTACGTCAAATGCAAACTGATGAGTACGATCAAAGCTTGCGAAAAGCGATTCGAGACGACATGCTACATCCACAATCTTCGCCTGCTTTCTGGGCACTGGTCGTGCATTCATACCCAACTGAGAAACTTTTTGGAAAAGACGCACCCTCACCGCTAACGAACGACTGAACCACTATTTTCGGCTACAGTAGAATTTCGGTACCAATCAGGCAAAATACGAAGCCATTGTTCAAAACAGAGAATGCTCCACAGCTGCAGACCCAGGTCGGCTTTTCCATCAAGATGACGCGTAATAAGTTGACGCACATAGTCCGTTGACAGGTAATCTGCGCACAACGGTCGACCAACCAAGAGTAAATCGCTCAGATATTCTCGAAGATCAGTCCGAAACCATGTGCCGAATGGCACCCCGAATCCCATTTTCCCCCGCGTAATTATTTTCTGTGGAAGTAAATCAGCAAATGCCTCTCGTAAAATAATCTTCGTTCGTCCACGACGAAGTTTAAGTGCGTCTGGAATAGTTGCGGCATATTCAACCAGTGAGGTATCCAAAAAAGGTGACCTCGCTTCAAGTGAATTTGCCATCGTGCAGCGATCGGTCTTCACCAATAAATCATCGAGTAGATAGGTTTTGTAATTTGCATGAAGCAATTTACCAAGAGTGGACAGTGGTTCCATCTGTCCCCTCTCAGTATCGATGTATCGCAACCGATCAATGGCTGGCAACTTTGATTGAAGCGCTGGTGATAGCAATAACTCTAAGTCATCAAAAAAGAGACTACTCCAACGAGTCATTCGTTCATACAACGGAAGATTCATCGCCCTCGTAAAACGCTGTGCTCGTGCCCGCCAATCCCGGTCACTCGGCACAGCACCAAAACTTGTTGTAACTTGATTGAGCATCGTTCCAATAATTGGGGGAATACGCTCTGCAAGCAGCCCAGCGTAGAATCGAGAATATCCGGCAAAAAGTTCATCGCCACCATCTCCTGTCAGTACAACTGTCACATGTTCGCGCGTGAGCTGAGACACAATGAATGTTGGCACAGCTGAAGAGTCTCCGAACGGTCCATCGTGGTGCCAAATAAGTTTTTCGACAAGATCGATCGCGTTAGGCTTTACACGAAATTCCGTATGATCTGCTCCAAATCTTTCAGCGACAAGTTTTGCATATGAAGTTTCGTCGTATCGTGAGTCCCCCTCAAAGCCAATGCTGAATGTCTTGACCGGACGATCAGTTAATTCAGTCATTAAACCAACTACGATGCTCGAATCGATACCTCCGCTCAAAAACGCTCCCAGCGGCACATCACTCACTAATCGCTTGCGAACAGCCTCTTTCGTAAGCTCCCTCACCCGGTTTCGCACTTCTCGTTTATCTACAGACCGCCGCGCATCGCGCCAAGTCGGATATTGCAATGTCCAGTAGGAACGCTTTGCAATATTCCCATCACTATCCACTGTCATTAGTGTCGCTGGCTCAACTTGATAGATTCCCTTGTAAAAAGTGTTTGGTGTCGGAACGTAGCCATGAATGAAGTAGTACGGAACAGATGAAGAATCAATCTGCAACGACACTGCAGGATGCGCAAACAACGCTTTAATCTCAGAGGCAAACACCAACATATTCGCGCACTTACTATAGAAAAGAGGCTTCTTTCCAGCGCGATCACGAGCAAGAATCAATTTCCGTTCGTGCTGGTCCCATATCGCCAATGCGAACATCCCATCAAGTTCAGAAATACAATCCGTCCCTAGCTCTTCGTACAAGTGAACGATTACTTCAGAATCAGAAGACGATCGAAATCGGTGACCCCGTTGTTCCAGTTGGTGACGTAATTCAGCGAAGTTATATATCTCGCCGTTAAAGACCAATTGAACGGATCCTGTTTCGTTCGGCATTGGTTGATTGCCATTTGAGGACAAATCCACGATCCGGAGGCGCTGAAAACCCAGGCCTGCCCGGCCATCAGGAGAGGCATACATCCCCGCCGCATCAGGACCGCGATGCGAAAGCGGTTCACGAAACCTCTGCATCATTGCTGAGTCGAAGACGGGCCCATCTTCAAAGCGAATTTCTCCGCAAACACCACACATCAGAGCCACCCCTTCCACCAATACCACCAGATAGCAGCATACTCATGCCACAACCCTTGGAGTTGCTCTAGGCTGATACCCCGTACATGATTATAAAATTGGCTATCACGAACAGGTGTCGGGATCACTTCTACGTCAGGAGCTTGCGCGTCCCAGGTAAGTAATGCGCGTCGCATATGGTACGGACTACTTACCAATAAAATAGTGTTCGACTCTTGCTCTTCAAGCAAGTCGTAAACGAATACGACATTCTCATACGTGCTTGACGCTCTGGTTTCGAGAATGATGTCACTTCCAGGAACACCCTGGGACATTGCAAGCGAACGCATAACTTCCGCCTCTCGAAATGCAAACTCATAGCCTGACGAAAAAATCATACGCGGTGCATAACCCGACTGGTACAACTCCACGGCCTCGCGCACACGCTCTTGATAGCCTCCACCAGCCTGACCTGATTCTCCGACCCCTCCCGCAAAAACAACAATCATGTCAGCCTGTCGGGGTGCTTCCGAAACCACGAGTGGTTCCGCCATAAACCAAGGAAAATTCGTCTGAAACACTAAAGAATAAAACACTAAGAAGCCTACAATGGCCGCTGTCAGGCGACGGCGATGTCGACGATATAACGACCGGAGCCGCTCGTCCCAACGCTCTTCTACCGTAACCTTACGTTGAATCGACTCATCAATAACATCTGACATTCGCTCAATGCGAGACGCCCAACTATTTTCTTCTGCCACCGAAATACGTCGTGCACGCTCTTTTTCTGAGGTCTGATTCTGAACATTCAGGATCGTGGCCTCAAACGTTTCCACGTCCGTTGCAACCGCAACCACACCGTCATGATTCTTATTAAATCGACGAATTTCAGGCAAGTCCGTCGCGACGACAGGAATTCCCATTGCCAAATATTCGTTAAGCTTGGTCGGATAAACATTCGCGGTGTAATCACTCAGAACGTAAGGCACAATGCCAACATCGAACGCGCCGATATAGCTCGGGAGTTCGTCGTGTGTTCGCGCTCCCAGGAGATGGACATTCCGACAATCAGCTAGGCATGAAGTATCTGTTTGGATTGGACCGACCAAAACAAAAGAAATGTCAGGAAGCCGCTTGGCTAATCCTGACAATAATTTTAAATCGATCCACTTGTGAATCCCTCCCACGTAGCCAACAATGGGCTTGCGGAACTCACTGAGGTCTTGAGGTGGTAGCGTGCTAGTGGCGCACGCAAACTTCTCAAAATTCACTCCAAATGGAAATAGATAAACATGCTCACTATCGATTGCCGCGCGAGAACGGAGTTTCTCTGACGTAACAAAAACTAGGTCAGCTTCACGAAATAAGCTGATTTCAGACTGCTCGATCGGTCGGGCCGCTGATGAACTCGATGCGAGATCATCAATACAGTAGTACACCGTCAACTCAGGATCACACGCTCGAATAATATCGCGAGCTAACGGTGTTGGAAGAAATGTCCAAACCAGAGGTCGCCCAAATCCAACTGCGGCCATCCATCGACGCAAGGCACGCAGCATTAGCCATTTATTGATGCGCTTTGCAATCCCAGAATATGGGAACGGCAAGACGATTGGAGAATACACATACAGATTCTCTCGTTCTTCTCTAAATCCCTTGGTTCCACGACGCCAATTGCGCACCCGGTCACGCACACGTGAAAAATCACGGAGCGTAGGACGCCTGACCCCGGTGTTTTCAATGAACAGCACTCGATTACCCGCCGCCGCGAGTGTCGACATGATCTCCTGATGACCCTGCCAGATAAACTGCCAGTCAATTGAAGAAAGACACAAAATGTCACGACCGCGCAGAAAGCGCCGCTGATTCATGACGCTCGACTCGTCCGCCACCACATCTCCAGCATCAACAAAGCCCACAATTGCTGCGACCAATCTCGCACACCTGACAAATGTTCCCGAACAAGTCGGTTAATTGCTCCGTCCCGTATGAACCCATCAGCAACCGCTTGCGAAGACAACAAATGGTCTTTCAAGACATCCCGTAATTCACCTTGAAGCCATTGCTTGATCGGAACAGCAAAACCACGTTTACGACGCGATAGCACCTCAGACGGTACCCGTCCGAGCATTGCTCGTTTCATCAAAAACTTCGTGGTTAATCGTCGAATTTTTTGCCTTGACGGCAAAGCCGCAACAAATTCCACCAACTGATGATCGAGAAATGGCGACCGCGCCTCAAGAGAATGCATCATGCTCGTGATATCCATCTTCACCAATAAATCAGTAGGCAAATAAAACTCTGTGTCAATCGCCAAAAATGCATCTATCGCATCCAGTGTTTGATGTTTCTCGAACATCTTTCTAACGACCTCATCAGTCTCAGTAACTGCCGGAAATACCTCTGCGATCAGATCTTCAGACAAAACACCGGCCCAGGCTCGATATCGTTCTGAACGTGCTAACGTGGCCGCATAAATAAATCGCTTAACCCGCGCAACTGTTCCCGGCTGGTCATGCGATGATCGAACGAGTGACTTTACGACATCTCGAATCGATTCCGAACTAAGCGTGGACCCAACGGCTTCTGCCAACATATTCGCACGATGTCGACCATAACCACCAAAGGCCTCGTCCCCACCATCACCAGTCAACGCTACCGTCACGTGCTGTCGGGTCAGTGCTGCAACATAACTTGTCGGAATGGCACTCGAATCGGCAAATGGCTCGCCGAAATGCTGCACAAGTTTCGGAAGCACCTCAACGGCTTTCGGCTGCACAACAAATTCATGATGGTCACAACCAAATTCTTCCGCAACACGTCTCGCATAGGGTAATTCGTTATACCCCTCTTCATCGAATCCAATCGAAAAAGTCTTGACCGGCTGGGGTGACAACTCGGTCATAAGCGAAACAACCGCACTCGAATCGACACCGCCACTCAAAAACGCACCGATAGGCACATCACTCACGAGCCGCTTCCGAACGGCATCTCGCATTAATTCAACAGAGCGCTCAGCGGCCTCTATATCACTAAGGTTTTGTTTTGGCACAAAAGATAACTGCCAGTAACGACGAAGACTCGCGCATCCATCTTTAAGTATCAGAACGTGCGCGGGAGGAAGCTTTCGTATAGACCGATAGATTGTTTGAGGAGCAGGCACGGCCATGTACGACAAGTAAGAACCAACCGCAGCAAGATCAATATCGCGCTGAATCTCTGGCAGAGCCAGCAACGCTTGGAGTTCCGAAGCAAATGCGCACCATGAATCACGGTGAGCATAAAGTAAGGGTTTCTTGCCAAACCGATCTCTCGCCAGCAAGAGTTGCTGTCGTCTTTTATCCCAAACGGCAATGGCGAACATCCCATCAAGGTATTCAACGAACTTGTCCGCGTACATTTCATAAGCATGCACAATGACTTCGGTATCACTGCAGGTCGAGAAAGAATGGCCAGCTTCCTCCAATGTCTTGCGTAATTCACGATAGTTATAGATTTCGCCATTTAACACCGTCCAGACGGTACCATCCTCGTTAGAAATAGGTTGGTGACCACCGTCGATATCGATAACACTCAGCCGACGATTACCAAAGACAACAGAAGCTTTACGATCGGTTCTACTGTTAGATCCAACGTCGACGATACCTTCGTCATCCGGGCCACGATGCCGCAGCGCGTGACACATTGCCTCAACCAGCTGAGTCGAAACCGGCCTACCAGAACACTCCAGTATCCCAGCAATCCCGCACATTACAGCGATCCTGAGTCAAGCAACCGATATGCAGCAAGATACTTCTGCCCGGTATCGCGTAGATTAAACTGCATCTCTATTGTCTTCCGTGCTCGACTCCCCATGTCGGCCACAACATCCGGTTGGGCAAGCAACATCTGAAGAACATTTGATAATTCTTCCACATTGGCTGGCTCGACCAAACGACCATTCACTCCATCCCGAATAATGCTGTCAGTCACACCTTCCAATCTGGATGCGATACAGCCAAGTCCACTTGCCATGGCTTCGAGAAGCGCATTCGGTAATCCTTCTCGGACCGATGGCAAAACAAACACATCAGCACATTTATACACTTGCTCAATATCAAGGATGGATTCAAGAAATACCACTCTACGATTCGTGCCTTCAAGTAATGTTGATTCACGACGGATCCGTTCGACTAAAGGAGAACTAATCTCGTGATATGTTGACCGAGTTGCACCGACAAAAAATAGTGTGGCCTGAATCGTCAGGCCTTCAGTAGCTCTCAGCCATGCCTCAAAAAGTACATCAGGACATTTGTCAACAGAAAAGAATCCTACAAACAAAACAACTGGGCCATTTATGGGTAACCCATACTGACGACGGAGCATCTCACATTCGTCAACCTGTACAGGACAGAACCGAGTGACGTCAACACCATTCGGAATCATAGTGAACCGTTGGCGTGGTAGTCCCGCCTGCTCATACAGCAATCGAAATTGTGGGCTAATTCCGACAAACAAAGCGGCTCGGGAATACCACCAGTACGTCCAACGTCCTCGTCGACGAATCGCTACAGGATCGTCAAAGTCCACCCCTGTCAACTTAATCACGACCGCTTTTCTAAAGATCGCTGCCAGGGCCATAAACAGAATGGACTTTTGGGAAAATCCATGCAGATGAACGATTGAAAATCGTTGCCGATGCGTCGCAAACAACACTGTAAATCGCCACAATCCAGTAAGTTTTGACGCGAACCGACGCGGGTCGATAGGCACACGAAACACTGGGATGCCATCGATATCCTCTGACTCCGGAAGAGTTGGTTGGGCCGTGGTTGTAAAGACGATGAAATCGGCAGTCCCTTTCAGCACCTGGGTCAGAGACCGACACTGTAGACCGGCCCCGCTCAACTCAGGAAAGTACGCACCGGTCACCATCAATACTTTATGACCATTGATTTGATTCACGACTGACACCACACGGTTAGTGATTATCCAAAAGACCTACGATTGCTATAACCGACACTTTCATCGGGACAATATAAGCAGCGCCTTGGGTAGATGTAACAAAAGAAACCTTATAATTTCGCCATCCTAGCACAGGAACCTTGGCGTAAAATTCATCCCTATGAAGTCTCCGCTGCACAGAATCACTCAGTATCTAAACCAACGTACATTATTGAATGGATACCTGTGGATACTTTAATAGAAGCGACGAGACAGGTAGAACGAGACCATTTCTGGTTCCAAGGTTTCCGTCGCTTCCTGCAGCCATTTCTACTTAGAGCTAGCCAAAACCAACCGCTCCGTATTCTCGATTGTGGTTGTGGCACGGGGTGGAATCTGTCGGTACTGGAAGAATTCGGTGAAACGTACGGACTCGACATCACGTTTAGCGGACTCCTGCATGCACGAAACAATAACCAGAATAGATTGACACAAGCGACGGCGGCTAGCTTGCCGTTTCTAGACCGTACTTTTGATCTTGTCACCTCATTTGACGTGCTCTACTGTCTCGATGACGAAGCAGAAGGATTGGCACTTGCCGAAATGTTCCGTTTGCTTCGGCCAAATGGATCAGCAATTATCCACGTGCCGGCCATGCAATTTCTTCGAGGGAACCACTCTGTATTCGTCCACGAAGTCCGACGATATTCACGACGTCAGCTCATACGCTCACTGGAACAAGCTGGGTTCCAAGTCAAACGAATAACCTACACAAACGCCACCCTATTCCTTCCGATCTTAGCAATTCGACTCTTTCAACAACTTAGAGGCCTTCGGTCAACTGACAACGCCAAGAGCGATTTTGGTCAGCCGTACAAACCACTTAATGTCCTCCTAACGAAGATCCTTACGCTTGAAGCGTCCATGATAAATTGGACAAACCTTCCCTTCGGGACGTCACTACTCTGCTTAGCCACTAAATCACAGTCATGAACACGTCGAACAAGGGTTCGTATTCCGTCCCAAGCCTTAGTGTCTTCTTTCCGGCCTATAACGATGGTGCCACCATCGCAAGTATGGTCATAACAGCAATCACCACTGCGAGAACATTAACAAACGACTACGAAATCCTTGTTGTTAACGATGGTAGTAGTGACGCTACCCACGAGGTTCTGGAAGAACTTAGTCATCGCTACCCAGAACTTCGTGTCATACATCACCCTACGAATCGTGGCTACGGAGCGGCCTTACGCACCGGTTTCAACGAAGCATCAAAATCGGTGGTGTTCTACACCGATGGTGATGCCCAATACGATCCACGAGAGATGCAGCTATTGTGGCGCGAAATGACACCGACCACTGATCTCGTCAATGGATACAAGATCAGTCGTTCAGACCCGTTTCATCGTATCGTCATAGGTCGCATCTACCATCACACCGTCAAGATATTATTTGGTCTGCCCCTCCGAGACGTTGATTGCGATTTCAGACTCATCAGGCGGAAAGTTTTTGATCAAATCGCACTCGAAAAAGATAGTGGCGTGATTTGCGTTGAAATAGCTCGGAAGATTCATGCGACGGGTTTTCAATGCACTGAAGTGCCAGTCCATCACTATCATCGAGCGGTCGGCAAATCTCAATTCTTTAACTTTCCACGAATTGCCAGAACTCTTATGGATCTGGTCTTACTGTGGTATCAGTTAGTGTGGAAGCGACCAAACAAAGCTGGCACTAAACGCCAGTAAAGTTACCTGGGAACAATAGTGAGCCAACAATACGATAACTTTTACCATGGGCGCCGCGTCTTAATTACTGGCGGCGCAGGATTTATCGGGAGCAATCTCGCGCACCGCCTCGTTGCACTCGGAGCCAATGTCTCGATTATCGACTCGCTCATTCCTGATTATGGTGGAAATCTTTTCAATCTCCATGACATCAAAGACCAAATCAAAATCAATATTTCAGATGTCCGAGATGAAAACGCGATGCACTATCTCGTTCAAGATCGAGATGTCATCTTCAATCTTGCAGGCCAAGTCAGCCATCTTGACAGCATGCGAGATCCCTATACTGATTTGGAAATTAACTGTCGCAGCCAGTTATCCCTCCTTGAAGCATGTCGTAAGCACAACACTGGTGTCAAAGTCGTATTTGCCGGAACCCGCCAGGTCTATGGCCACGTCGATCAGATCCCCGTTACCGAGAACCATTTAGTCAGACCGGTTGACGTGAATGGGATCAACAAAGTCGCTGGGGAGTACTACCACCTGCTATATAACGATGTGTTTGACATTCGCACATGCTCACTCCGACTGAGTAATATCTACGGACCTCGACAATTAATTAAACATAACCGCCAAGGGTTCATTGGGTGGTTTATCCGTCTCGCGGTGGAAAACCAAGAAATCGAAATTTTTGGCGACGGTTCCCAAATTAGAGACTTAGTCTATGTCGACGACGCGGCAGAAGCCTTTTTACTGGCAGGGGCCTCTGAGCAATGCAACGGCAACGTCTATAACGTGGGTGGGTCTGAACCGACACAACTCAACGATCTCGTAGCGCTATTAATCAAGGTAGCTGGCCAGGGGCGTGTCACGCATGTTCCGTGGCCTGCTGAGAAAAAATCTATTGATATCGGTAGCTTTAGTACCGACTCAACAAAATTCAAATCCACTGTCGGCTGGATGCCTCGAGTGCCTCTCGAGCAAGGGCTTCAAACCACAATCGCCTACTATCGTCGTCACATCGACCAGTACTTGAATACATAATCACCTTATCCGGCCATGACGCACGAACACATCCCGTTTCTCGATATACGACCTCAAGAAGAAGCCACTACGGTCGACAGCGCGATCAAGAGGGTAATCGATAGTGGGCAATTTATCTTGGGACCTGAGGTACAAGCATTCGAACAAGAATTTTCAGAAGCTAGTGCTCTCAAGTATGCCGTCGGGGTCGGAAACGGCACGGATGCCTTGTATCTACTTTTGGAAGGTCTCGGGATTGGTGCTGGCGACGAAGTAATTACAACTTCGCTGTCAGCGGGATTTACAGCAATCGCCATCATACGAAGCGGAGCCACGCCTGTCTTTGTCGATATTGACGAACACCGTCTCACGCTCGATCCAGCCGCTGTTCAGGCAGCCATTACCCCGCGTACTGCCGCGATCATTCCGGTACATCTCTACGGGCAACCGGCAGATCTCACCACACTGTCTCAATTGGCTGCTCGTCATAACCTAGCCTTGATTGAAGACTGCTGTCAGGCACACCTCGCGACCTATCAAGGTCGCGCCGTTGGCACATTTGGGCATGGATGCGCCTTTAGTTTTTATCCAACCAAAAACCTTGGCGCCATGGGTGATGGGGGTGCAGCCTGCACAAACGATACGGGTCTTGCAGAACGAATTCGATCTCTTCGAAATGGAGGTATGTCGAAAACTTCGCATCATCAGCATGCAGGAATAAACTCCCGACTTGACGAAATCCAAGCCGCCGTCTTGAGGGCGAAGCTACCACTATTGCCAGAATGGACCATAAAGCGCCGAATGCTAGCAACCCGCTATCGAGAACGGCTATGCGGGAAAACCATTGCAATCCCACCCGAGACCGACACTGGTCATGTGTATCACCTTTTCCCAGTCAGAGCGACCAGACGAGACTCATTCCGGGACCATCTCAATACTTGCAGTATTGATACAGTCGTGCACTATCCAACACCTCTTCCGAACCAACCCGCTTTCAAAAGTAACTCGACGGTGATTTATCCCATTGCGGAAAAGATTTGCCAAGAAATCGTATCTTTACCTCTGCACCCAGCACTTACCGACGCTTCGATAGACCGAATCATCGAATCTATTGGTGATTTTTCAGGCTGACACGTTGACTATTAACGACGGTCACAAAGTATCTGAATATTTCATCCGACCACTGATCGATAATGAAAGTCTGAGTGCCGAAATGGCCTGATCGACGGTTGTAGAAGGCTGGCTTTTAGCACCAATGGCACTCACAAAATCCAGTATCTGCAAATCCAATGCAGAAGGTTGTTGTTTTGACGGCTGGCACCACCTCGTAGGAATCAACCTGCCCAGCACTGAATTTACCAATGAAGTTCGCGTGGGCCTTCCGTAATCTATTACTTGATCTTTCCCGTGAATCACGAACTTCACCGGAACCGAAACACTACTAAAACTTCCGCCAGCGATTGTTACAAGAGAGCCATTGGCATAACGTAGAATCGCGACCGAACGATCAACACATTTGACATTAGAGCGTCCGTCTAATGACAATGCATGCACCTCTACTGGATCACCAAAATACCAATTCAGAACATCCAGCCAGTGACATGCCTGATTAACGAAATAATCACTTTCGTTCTGTCTCCATCCGTTTCCAAAGTCGTAGTAGTCCACACTTCGACTCTTAAATACCTGAAGATTGACAAGTAACGACTGGCCTCCCATCCCAGAAAGACACTGTTTCATTTCCTGAAGTTTAGAATCAAAACGATATTGAGAGACAACACTAACTGTTCCATCGTAATTGCCTACAGTACGAGCGAATCCAACAGCTTTCGAATAGTCAGTGTCGATCGGCTTTTCAATTAAGAGGTGTTTCCGGTACCGCATCGCTCGGAGCGCCAAGTCAATATGGCGAGAGGGTTCCGTAGCAATAATTACAGCGTGGATGTCGTCTTGAGAAAGAAGCCCGTCTAACTCATCGGTCGCCATCGAAAGCTCATTAACACGGGCAACTCGTTCCGCTCTCTCAAGAGAACGACTATAAATAGCACATACTTCTACGTCGGGGACACGGCGGCAGCTGGCTATGTGGGCAGACGCGATGCCCGATGCACCCAATATCGCAACACGCAACATTAGATATTTCCTGAACCAGCCTCACCGGCTTGGCCACCAGTTCCGCCTTTCAACCGCCTCACTATACGACTCCAGCGCGAAGCACCTCTAATCCTCGCGGGGGTAAGTTGTGGTTGCTTGTATCCAAAAGGAACACCAGTGTCGCAAGTTCGACACAATGTCATATCACGGTTACATTCAAGCAATCGTGGTCGGTAATGATCCGTCAAGAGTGGCGCATTCCACACCTCTCGAAGTTCCTGTTCCATAAGATCGCCAATCACCGTCTCAAACTTCCAATCGTTATTGCAAAGTAAAATCTGTCCGCGGTAATTAACGTGAAAACGTTCAAATGGTCGAGGGCAACTTATTGGCAACGGGAAATCAGACTCCCCACAAATATCGTTCTGTAACTCTACGTGGCCGGCCCAATTTCGAAGCGAATAGCCGCCTTCGTCAAAGTGATCCCGCAGCCGTATAACTTGCCACTTATTCCGCCGCGTCAAAGGAAGCCTCTGTCGATCATTCCAGTACCACAATGAAGAGTTTGTAGAAGCCAGTTGAAGCAATAAAGCGTTTCTCCGCTCTCGTTGCTCAACAGAGTCGTAACAGTTAATGAGCAATTCATTTAAGCCAGCACCAAAGTAATCCTGAATAGGTGCCATATTAGATTTATCGAGGACATCACCATTTGTTTCAGCGCGTATGTACACCCTTGGAAGCCTCTTGCGAAACTCAGCAACTATCGTTGAGAAATTAGTGTGCAAGAGCGGTTCGGACATTAAATGAAGACCAATCGTGCCAGTAAATCGAACGTGCTCTAACTGCGACACAATCCGTTCGACCACATCCGACTTCATCATTAATTTCGGAACGCTGAAAGTTCCTGAGGGGCAAAAAGAACATTCACGATTGCACCAAGACACTAATTGAATTTCTACTTGGTCAAAGGATGGATTATGAACCTTCAGGTCCGGGATCTTTCTACCGACAGCTCTCAAAAGCGCCAGCTTCCATTTAGGATAGGCGACAGGGTTCAGCCAAAAATTATCACGGCTGAAGCCAGCCTCAAGCATCGCGCGCGTAACTTTATGCATAAATTGATCTTATATAATTTGAACCGACCGGCGAGTAACCTGCATCGTTCGGTTTGTGCAGATCGTGCCTCAATGAATAACAGGGCGACAACGAACTCTCTTCACGAGCAATAACCCATCAATTTCTTGAAACAGATCGTAAGTGTACCAACCGATCGTGCCCTTTTATAACAGTATCCAATACTCGTGAACAGCTTCGAAATATCCAACTATTTAATAGTGTCCATCGTCGCCGAGTTAAGACATCATCTCGTTTGGCAAGTAACTCTCTAAACAGCCTGTCATACGAACCGCAGCAACGCACTGCATCGTACGGATATTCGGACATATTCGCCTTGAGTCGAGAATAATTGTGACGAGTATTCAGCAACCCGGTACTGATCGCTCCTTCATCAAAGGCCGAACCGAAGTCTGAACAATATTCTGGCAACGAACCACTTTGTCGGTATAACACCGGCAAACCACATAGCGCCGCCTCAATGTAATGCATCCCTGCCGCTTCCCCTATACTCGCCGACACATAAACAT